>JAIRLH010000082.1 GCA_031259485.1 Elusimicrobiota bacterium | reverse complement strand
TCGCTTTCCAAAATCCGCTCTTTGGAATTATCGCGCACTATTATCAGCGCGCGCTGGCGGCCGGCGAAATCATAAGCGGTTATGCGGACGGAGGCAAAAACCTCCCTGTCGCCAAAGCGCAGGCGCGCTTCAAAGGAAACGGTTTCCCCCTCCCGAAGCTGCCTGGCTTTGCCGGCGAGGAAAGCCAAAACTTTTTTGCGCTCTTTGCCGTCTTTGTCGGTAAGCGCGTCGGTAAGGCTCATGGACATAAGGGCTCTGCGCGTGAGGCCGGTCAGGTTAAGAGCTTTGGCGTTCGCTGCGGCGAAGTTTTGGAACAGACTGTCCTTAATATCGCATTCCAGCAGCGCGCCGTCTAAAACTTTTTCAAACGAGGCCAGCCTTTCGCTGCGTTCTTTGAGCAATTCGTCCAGCTGGCGGCGCGCCGTCATATTGCGCAGAGATAATGCAAAAGCCACGCCGGCGGCAGGCGCAAGCGACGCCAGCACGGGGAAAGTATTTTTGCCGGCCGTGACGGTAAATTCCCTTGCAACAAGCGATTTCGGGGCCGGCAGGCGCAGTACGGCTTCTTTAAGTTCGGCAGCGGCGGCCGCGTCAAAAAAAGAGTAAACGGATTTGCCTTTTAAGCGGTCTCCGTCCTGCTGCGGCGCGAGCAAACGCGCTGCGGCCGCGTTTAAGCGCATGATAGCGCCGTCCCCGCTGCAAAGGAACACCGCGTCGTGGTTAAGCATGATGTCCGCGCCTTCGGCCGCCGCGCCGTCTGGGCCGCCTTTGGGCGTAAGCTCAAGCAGGTAATCAGCTTTAGGCCCGTCGTTGCCGTTGCGCTGGTTAACGGGCGTCATGCGTACTTTGAGTTCCACCGCGCCGCCGGTGCCGGGCGCAAAAGGCAGCGCGGAGCGCAGCTTGTCAAAATCAACGATGCCTTCAAAATAAAAAGGGTCAAGCCTTTCCATGGCTTTGCGCGCGCCCAGAGGAAGCCCGGGCTTTATGTAAACGCTGGAATAGAGCGGCCTGTCGTCGGGAGAGAAGGAAAATAAAGCGCGCGCCGCGCGGTTCATCTCATAGATATATCCGTTGCTTTGCAGGATGGCAAGCGCAGACGCGGCCTCCTCAAAAACATGGCGGAATTTATTTTCTTTGTCTGCTTTGCCGTTTCCCATAGCGGCGCTCCTTTTTTAGTATCCGAAATTTCGGGCCGTTTGCGTTTTTGCGTTTATTTTCTTTTGGTACCGCGTATCACATTGTAATACGTTTATATAAAGCATATTAAATACGCGCGCGATATGCAAGAGCATACGCGGCGCGCCAGCGCGGATTTTTGCGTTTTTTCTAATCTCGCGCAGGGAAAAAAGGCAAGAATTAATTCTACCGCAACGGCCAGCGGCGGCGATTATCGCCGCCGGCTTTTATTTTGTAAAATCTATTTATGACTTTAGCGGATTTTGACAGGGACGCGCAACGGGCCGCGGGCGGCGCGGCGTTTATCGTGGGCGTGGACGAAGCCGGCCGCGGCCCGCTGGCCGGGCCCGTATGCGCGGCGGCGTGCCATATTCCCCCCGCGCTTTACGGACACGCGGCATTGCAAGCCGTCAATGACAGCAAAAAACTTACGCCGCTCAGGCGCGCCAAAATTTACGCGGAACTAATAAATCTGCCGATAATCTGCTGCGTGGGTTATGCCTCCGCCGCCGAGGTAGACCGCGTAAATATCCTGCAGGCCACGTTCCTTGCCATGAGCCGCGCGCTGGCCAAATTCAACGGCCAAAATATCTTTGCGCTTGTTGACGGCAATCACAAAATCCCGCAGATCGGGCGCGCGCAGCGCGCTGTTGTGGGCGGGGACGCAAAATCCCTCTGCGTCGCGGCGGCCAGCATTCTGGCAAAAGTATCGCGCGATAATTACATGCAAACCGCCCACGCGCTTTACCCGCATTACGGCTTTGAGGGACACAAAGGCTACGGCACGCAGGCGCACATAGAAGCCGTGCGAAAACACGGCCCGTGCAGGGAGCACCGCCGCACATTTGAGCCTGTGGCGACGATCTGCGGGGGATTGTTTTAGCAAAATGACAGGTTTTGCGGTTTTCTTCCCAGATTACGACATTCGGGAATGACAACTAAGAAACGGCGAAAAAATAATTTATTTTCTTATAACGGGAAGCACGACGGCGGGATACAACAGCAGCAGCAATATTTTGAAGCCCATTGCCGCCGGCGTCGGCGCGCCGCCAAGCAGACGGTCCGCGCCCAGCGCGGCTGTAATAACGGCTGCTATAAACAGCAGCCGGCCGTATTCATATTTCACCGGATAAGTTTTTTGCAGGAAGGCAAACAGCAGCGCGGCCATCATAAAATAGCTTATGAATACCGCCCAGCCCGCGCCTGTAATGCCGACGCGCGGCACCAAGATTATATTGGCGCACGCGCTGGCCAGCGCGCCGGCAAGCGTTATCCACATCAGCGCGCCCGTGCGTTTTGTTAGCACTGGCGCGACCATAAAATTGATATACAAGCCGTAAAAAAAGTAGCCTGCCAGCACGGGCTTTATTATGCCCATGCCGCCCCAGTAGGCGGGGCTTATAAGATGTTTGCCGAAGACGGGCGTTTGTATAACCGCCGGCATAAGCAGCGCAAGGCTCAGAAACACCCAGCCGGCCGCCGAGGCAAACCACGTCAGAATTTTGGCAAAAAGTTCTTTATGCCCCGCTTCGCCGGCGCGCTGTATAAAAAACGGCCGCCACGCCTGGTCAAACATCGACACGACGAGCATCATAAAAACGCCTATCTTAAAATTGGCCTGATAAATGCCCACGTTCGCAAGGCCGCTGAGGTGCGAAAGCAGCGGCTTGTCAATCACGTTTACCATAATGCTGGCCATGCCGGCCGGTATAAAAGGCCACGAAAATTTAAACATCCTCGCGAAAAGCGCGGTATTGAAGCGCGGCAAAAATTCCTCTTTAATCACCGGCAGAAGCAGAACCAACGACGTAAGAGAAGCCGCTATCCCCGCCGCGAAAATACCCGCAATTCCCGCCTTAAAATAAGCCAAAGCCAGGACATTGCCCGCCACGTTTACCAGTATGGAAAGCGTGCGCACTCCCACGAAATACCACGCCCTGTGAGTATAACGCAGTTTGGCGAAGGGGACAATGTTCAAACTGTCCAAAGCCATAACGGCGGCGGAGATTTGTATAAGATAAGCGTGCCGCGCTCCTATGCCCAGCGCGCCGGCGATAAGCGGGCTCAGAAGGCAAACCGCCGCAGACAGCAAAACCGCGCTGCACGCCACGGCGATAAACGGGGTAGAAAACGCGTCCCGTCCGTCGCTCTCCGCCGCGAAGCGCAGATAAGCCTGATCCATACCGTACTGATAGACTATGTTCGTCAGCGCCATAAAGGCAAAAACCGTAGCCGCCACGCCGTAGTCGGCCGCGACGAGGTAATAGGTATAAAACGGCACAAGGAAAAAATTAAACAGCCTCGCCGCGACGGTGGAGGCGCCGTAAATCAAAGTTTCCTTGCCCAGGCGCAGTATCTGATTTGACATTTTGATTTTAAGGGTCAGAGTTTAGGCAGAAGCTCCCGCAGAATTTTCGTGAATTTGCCCTCTATCTTTTTAGTTTCTTCAAGCGTTTCTTTGTGGCTTATCGGGCGTTTGGAAATGCCGCTGGCAAGATTGGCGACCCAGCTCAGGCCGCAGATTTTCATGCCCAGCTGGCGCGCGGCCAGCACTTCCGGCACTGTTGACATGCCTACGACGTCCGCGCCCAAAGTTTTAAAGGCCCGTATTTCGGCAGGCGTTTCAAAATTAGGGCCGGTGACGGCTATATAAACGCCCTCGCGCGCGTTTATTTTATGTTTTCTTGCCGCTGCCAGCGCGGCGCGGCGGATTTGCGGGTCATAAGCGTCCGTCATATCAAAAAACATCTGGCCGAAGGCATGGTCGTAATTGCCGATTAGCGGGTTATTGCACATGAAATTTATATGGTCTTTGAGCACGCACAGGCTGCCCGGGGTTAATTGTTCATTTATGCTTCCTACGGCGGCGGAAACTAAAATAGTTTTTACTCCCAGCGCGGACAAAACGCGCGGCGCCAAGGCGATATCTTTCATACTATGTCCCTCGTAATAATGAAAGCGGCCCTGCATAACGGCTATTTTTTTGCCTTTATATACGCCGACAATCAAATTGCCGCTGTGCCCGGCCACAGTGCTTTTGAGGAAGCCGGGTATTGACGCGTAAGGTATTACGATTTTATCTTCCAGCGGCGGCATGCTTCCGGCCAGCCCGCTGCCCGTTATAAGCGCGATACGCGGCGCGAAATTTTTGGTTTTTTTGTTGATAAAAGCCGCGGCTTTTTTTACTGCGGTAAGCTGGGGCATAAAATTCCCCCTACATTAGATATCCCTGAGCGGCGAAGGCGTTTTTTACATGCTCCAGCCGGCCGCCGGTTAAAGTTATTATATCAAACATTACGGCGTCAAACTTAGGTTTGTTTTCTTTTATATATAATATTGCGGTTTTGGTTATTTTGGCCTGCTTTGCCGCGCCTACGGCCGCCAGTCCGCCGCCGTAGGAATTATCCGCGCGGGCTTTGACTTCCACGAAGACAAGCGCGTTTTTGCGGCGCGCTATAATATCAATTTCGCCGGTTTTTGCCGCGTAATTGCGCGCGAGGATTTTGTAGCCCTGTTTTTTGAGGTATTCGCAGGCCGCGTCTTCCCCTTTATTGCCCTGTTGGCGTTTCGGCGTTAGCATATCTTTTGTTCTATGACGTTTTAAGTTCTAAACTATTTAATTTCCGCCAATTCATTTTCAATATTCTTTTTTGTTTCTTCGTATTTTTTATCCTGCTCCGCTGCTTTTGAAATCCATTCGTATGCCTTCTTTGAATCTTGCTCTACTCCTTCGCCCTTTCTAAAGGCCGCCCTGTATTATCATAGCTACGCTGGCGGCGTGAAAGCCTTTT
>JAIRLH010000048.1 GCA_031259485.1 Elusimicrobiota bacterium | reverse complement strand
GCGGGCAGGTATTCCAGCTTTAAATCCGACGAACCCAAACCCTTGCCGAACCACCCGCCCGAGCCTATCGCGTAAAAAGAATGCACCAGCTGGTAGCCGACGCTGCCGGCAGCCTCCTCCGGAGACAAAAAGGACAGCGTGCGAGTTAGGCGGTACGGGTGGCGGTAAATTTCTACCGCGATTACCGGCACGGCCGCCAGCGCCGCGTAAAGCAGTTTAAGCAGCGGCGCGCCAGCGATAAAAAACACCGCAACGGCGACGGCAAACATAAGCACCGGTATCCCCAAATCCTTACCGGCGACAATGAGACCTATTGTTATCAAACTGTAAAGCGCGGGCGTGATGATCTGCTTAAAGTCGGCCCCGATATTTTTCTTTTTGCTCAGGAAGCCGGCTAAATAAATGATTAAAACCAGCTTTGCAACCTCCGAGGGCTGCAGATTGAAAAACCCGAAGTTTATCCACCTGTGCACATTGGCCGCCGGCGCGCTGAGCAGCGCCCACGCCAGCAAACCCCACGTGATAAAAAGCAGCCACACGGGCTTTATAAGTTTCTGCAGCCGGCTGTAAAACTGCGACAAAAATAACATGCACCCCGCGCCCAAAATGTTAAAAACTACCTGCCTTTTGAAATAGTTCAAAGAATCAAACCCGCTGGAAGAATAAGTAAAAATAAGCCCGCCGATAACAAAAGCCGCAGTCAGCGACAACAAAGCGCTGTCCGGCGGCAGCAGCTTAATTTTGGGGCCGCCGCGCTGCGTCCGCGCGCGCGGGGCCACTTTTACGCGCTCTATATAAATCTTTTCCATTTATCTTATTTTGAGCGAGGCCAGCGCCATAAGCATAAGCACTATGCCCGCTATCCAAAACCTTACAATTACTTTTGGTTCCTGTACTCCTTTGAGTTCAAAATGATGGTGCAGCGGCGCCATGCGGAGCAGCCGGCGGCCCTTCGTGGCTTTAAAATAACCCATTTGTAAAATTACCGAAAGCGTCTCAAGCACAAAAATACCGCCGGCGACGGGCAAAATAAGCTCCTGCTTCACGCAGATGGCCGAAGTAGCTATAACGCCGCCGAGCATGAGCGAGCTGGTGTCGCCCATAAACACCTGCGCCGGATAGGCATTGTACCACAAAAAGCCCGTGCACGCGCCGATAAGCGCGGATAGGAAAACCGTAATCTCCCCCGCGCCGGACACAAAGATAAGTTTTAAATAATCGGCTATCACAAAATTGCCAGCCGCGTAGGCAAAAACCGCGTAAGCGCAGGCGCAAAAAATAACGCTGCCCGATACAAGCCCGTCAAGCCCGTCGGTAAGATTGGTTGCGTTTGAAGATCCCACTATCGTAAGCATCGCAAAAAATAAATAAAACCCGCCCAAATTCAAAATAATTTTACTGCTTGCGTAAGGAATGCTCAAAGAGGCGGCATAAAACATATTTGGAGGATACGCGGCAAGATACGCGACTACGGCAAACGCCGTAATAATTTGAACGGCAAGTTTGACCCACGACGGCGCGCCTTTGGAATTTTTTTTGATAATTTTTGTGTAATCGTCAAATATTCCCACGGCGGAAAGCATAACGGCTACAAAGAGTAAAAGCCATATAAAGCGATTATCAAGGCGCGCCCACATTAACACGGTTAAGATCAGAGAAGCGATAATAAGGATGCCGCCCATAGTCGGAGTGCCGCCTTTGCCCAAATGGCTTTTGGGGCCGTCCGCGCGCTGCATTTGGCTTATTTTAAACGCCGATAATTTTTTTATTACAAACGGGCCGGCAAAAAAAGTCAACAGAAAGCCGGTTACCACAGCGCCGCCAGCGCGAAAAGTTATATATTGGAAAACGTTTAAAGCTGAAATTTTGCTTACAAAAGCCGTAAAATAATAAAACATTTATTTGCTCTCCTTTCCTTGTTCCCTTAATTGCTCTTTGGGCTTTGCTTGCGCGGAAATAATCTTAGGTTATAAACGCAAAAAAATCTTTATGTCTTTATATTAAAATTGTATCATTTCCAGCGCGCGTTCTGTTGCTATTACAGACCGAAGGAGAATACTAACGCTGCGCATATAATAACAAAAGAAGTTTTATCTTATTCTAAAGTATGGTATGGTATAGCCATCTATCGAAAGTAAAAGGATTCGAGCCTAAAGAAGCGCAGATATCTTTTGCCGTATCATTGGAACTTGCAGGCACTTGACACGTTATACAAGTCGGAGAATTCTTTGAATTTCTACAGCGGTTATGCGGGTCGTCTTTTTTGTGGATGTTAATGCTGATATCTGCAGTAGTTGGATAAGTAAGGGCAAAACTATAATGATACGGATTTCCTTGTTTCCAGAACCCATAATAATATTTCCCGCCGAAGACCGTATTATTTGCGGTATTTAGATTTATTTCCGAAGCAAGTTCAGTAATTTCAGGATAACTGTCGTGTACAAGCCAGTGAGCGTCAATAATGGTTTTAATACTTCTTACGGAAGAGAGCAAAGAAGTTATTTTGGCTTTTTGAACGGCTTTTTTATATTGAGGCAAAGCAATGGCGGCGAGAATACCGATAATTAATACAACGACTAATAATTCTATTAACGTGAAGCCTTTTCTGTTATTCATACTTTTACCTCGTTATTTTTTATTTTTATTTTAGTTTGGAAGTCGGAACAGCAAACCAAACAAAAACGGCTGTTATACTTGAGCCTTATAGATAACCCAATATATAACAGCCGTAGTTTCCCGTCCTTGCGGACGGGAAACATTCAGCACAAGATATTCGGTTAATTAGGCCGAATATCTTGTGCTTAATAACGAGCTGTTTTCAGGTTCTATAAGTGCCTTTGATATCTCAAAAGCTTGTTTTGCTTTCGCAAAACACCCAAAAACGTTTTAAATTTTCATAAGCCGATTATTGTCTTTTTCTCCCTTTTGTAAAGGGAGTGTCGCTGAAAGCGACGAGGGATTTAATATTGTCTTTTAATAACAACTCGCATTAAATCTCTATTCCGCCTTCGGCGGTTTCTCTCTTTACTAAA
>JAIRLH010000007.1 GCA_031259485.1 Elusimicrobiota bacterium | reverse complement strand
AAAAAATACTGCCGTTTTAAAAATTTATCTGCCTGCGCCGCTTTGCTTTGTTGTTTGAGCGGCGCGCTTTTTGCTTTAGGCATGGACGATCAGGCGCTTGAATGGACTGACGAAAGCGTCAAAGCCATTTATAATATTGATTTTGACCGCGCGGAATTTTTTATATCCAAACTGGAAAAGGCCAACCCGGATTTTCCCATCGCGCTCTTCGGCAGGACCATGATACAGTGGAGCCGCTTTGAGTATGAGTACGAAAAATCCAACCCCGCCGCCGCAAAGAAATTTGAGGAATCAATAATCTCTTCCCTTAACGGCATACAAATCTGGCTCAAAAATAACCCGCCCGACGCTTACGCCTACCTTGCTTTGGGCGGCGTTTACGGCGTCAAAGGCCGTTTTGAACTTGCCAACCGCAGCTATTTAAGCGCGTATTTTTCCGGCCGCAAGGGCCTTAAATATATGGATAAGGCCGCAAAACTTAACCCGCAGATGTACGACGCTTACCTTGGCCAGGGCGTTTACCAGTATTATGCCGGCACATTGCCGGCCGTGGTCAAAATTCTGGCCAAGCTCGTGATAAGCGGCAATGCGGATAAGGGGATACAATATCTGAACCTCGTTAAGGACAAAGGCCGCTTCTGCGCTGACAGCGCAAAACTGCTGCTGGTTGAAATTTTTATTGAAAGCGATAAATATTATAACCCCACGCTTGCGGCACAGTATATCGGCGAAATTATAAAAAAATATCCCAAAAATCCGCTTTATAAATTTGTGGGAATAATAGCCGATTATGAAAATAGAAATTATGATAAAGTGATTTCGGCCGCGCGGGATTTCCTGGCCAAAATCGGCAAAGAAAAGTTTTACAGCCCCCTTTATATCGCGCGCGCTTACACGGCCATAGGCACCGCGCAAATGGCCAAGAGCCAATACGCCGCCGCGGTTGAGACTTTTGTTCAGAGCATAGCCGCCACGGCGGAGCAGGAGCCCAGCCGCTGGCAGATGTGGAATATGCTGCGCTACGCGCAGGTTTTGGATATTTTGGGCCGGCGCGACGAGGCTTTAGAAGTTTATCGTGAAATTATCCGCAGCAAACAAACCTGGGGCATAGACGATATCGCGCGGCCCTATATCAAAAAACCATATGAGGCCGGCGCTGCGCTCGGCCATATATCCCCGCCGTAGTTTTTTACTTCAACCCGATGGACTTTAAAAACGGGGCGTTGTCAATTTTGCGGCCAAGGAATTTTTCAACCAGTTTTTCCTCGTCATAACTGCCGCCTGCGGCGAGTATTGCGCGGCGGTATTTTTTGCCCGTCTGCGAGTCAAAAATACCGTGCTTTTCAAACTCGCTGAAGAAATCCTGCGCAATCACCTCCGCCCACAGATAGCCGTAATAACCCGCGTCATAACCGCCCATGATATGGTCAAAGCTGGCCTGCGGATACGTGCCCTTTGTCATGGGCACCGCGGTAATTTTTAACTTTGCCGCGGCCCATTCTCTCGTCGTGTTCTGGCGGCGGTTTTGCGTGTGGTACTTCATGTCAATCTGAGCGAGAAAATCCTGCCTGATATAAAAATTTCCGCTGCCGTGGTTTTTGGCGGCAATCATTTTTGCGATGGTGGCGTCGTCAAGCGGCAGGCCGGTTTTATAATGTTTTGATATTTGTTTGAGGACAAGCGGGTGCCACGCCCAGTTTTCCAGCAGCTGAGACGGCGCCTCCACAAAATCCCTCGCCACCGCGGTGCCGGAGATGGCGGCATACTTCGCCTCCGTCAGCACATTATGCAAAACGTGGCCGAATTCGTGGAACAAAGTTTCCACCTCGCCGTGATTGAGCAGCGAGGGCCGCCCGCCGGCGGGCGGATTAAAATTAGCGACAATCGCCGTGAAAGGTTTTTGATAGCCGCCGTCTTTGTTCTGTTTGCCGTCAACCAAATCAAAACACGCCGCGTGTTTGTATTTGCCATCGCGCGGATATAAATCCATATAAATATACGCCAGCGTTTTTTCGCTCCCGCTGTCTTTGATCGCATAGGTTTTCACATCCTTGTGCCACACCGGAATTTTTACGGGCTCAAACTCCACTCCGAAGAGATCGCCGAAAATCTTAAACATGCCCGCTATTACGATATCCGCCTGGAAATATTCTTTTATCTTTTCCTGGTCAACGTCATAATAAAGTTTTTTGTGCATATTATTCCAGTATCCGCTTTCCCACGCGGCGAGGGTTTTTTCTTTTATACCAGTCTTTTCCAGTTTGAGTTTAAGCAACTCCTTATCCTCGGCCCGCGCCATTGGTTTTAATTTTTTCTGTAAATCCGTAAGGAATTTCATCACGTTTTTGGGGTTTTTAGCCATACGGGTGTCAAGGCGGCTTTCGGCGTGGGTTTTATAGCCCAGCAGTTTTGCGGCCTGCCCGCGCAGGTATAAATTTTCCTCAAGCAGTTCAATGTTTTCTGGACCGCCTCGGCGGGAGAATTTAAATTCAAGCTCTTTGCGCGCTTTTTCATCCTCGGCGTTGAGCATGAAAGGCGTGTAATCAGGGTAATCTAGCGTGATTATATATTTTCCGCTTTCGTCGCGCTTGAGCTTTTCTATATAATCCTGCGGCAGGCCTTTAAGCTGTTCCGCGCTTACGGCAAGATGGTCTTTATATTCGCGTATGTTTTTGGAGAAGTTTATTGAGTTTTCCGACATTTTTTTGTGGAGCTCTTTAAACTTTTCCAGTTTTTTATCGTCCAGCATTAGGCCGCTTTTGCGAAAGCCGATCATGGCGTCGCGAAGCATTTTCGCCTCTGTCTCACCCAGCTGCGGGTTGGTGTCATTATAGTCTTTGAAGGCCTGATATATATCGCGCCGCGTGGCGACTTCCACCATATACTTACTGATCTCCTGCTCCAGCTCCAGCGCGGCTTCGCGCAACTTATCGTCGTCGGATACATAAGCCAGAAAGCCGGCCTGCCCCAGGGCGCGCGAATAATTTTCAAAAGCCTCGTCATAGGCAAGCAGAGTATTTTCAAACGTGCGGTTTTCTTTGGGAATAGCAACTATCTTTTTTAAATCTTCCTCAAGTCTTATGCGGGCCGCGGCTTCACGCGGGGCAAGCTCCTGTGCTTTATAGTTAAAGTGCAAAAGGCCGTTTTTGTCAAACATATTATATTTGTCCATTTTTATTTCCCCCGAAGAAAGCATTGTCGCCGCAAAGAGCAGCGGGATTAAAACCGCGGGTATTTTCATATCAGCTCCCCCTTGTGTTTTTGCTTATAATATTTTATAAAATATTTTATATGCGCGGCGGAGGTTTAAAACCCGCACCCCTGACAACAGGGAATATCACTGAAGAGAGAGAACAAAAAATGTACGAACCATTTGTCCCCAAAGAAATATTTCTTACCAAAGGCGTAGGCAGACATAAAGAAAAACTCGCAAGTTTTGAGGAAGCGCTGCGGGACGCAAAGATAGCAAAATACAATCTTGTGCCGGTGTCAAGCATCTTCCCGCCTAAGTGTCAGATAGTTTCCGTAGCCAAAGGCGTAGAAAAGCTGCAGGCGGGGCAGATTCTGCATTGCGTCATAAGCCGCAATACCAGCAACGAGAACAGGCGTTTAATTTCAGCCTCCGTAGGGCTGGCCATACCCAAGGACAGAAATACGCATGGGTATATTTCCGAGCACCATTCTTTCGGCGAGGCGGACCAAAAAGCCGGCGACTACGCCGAGGACTTGGCCGCCATGATGCTTTCAACAACACTGGGCATAGAGTTTGACAATAACACCACTTGGAACCAAAAAGAAGAAATCTGGAAGATGAGCGGCAAAATAGTAAAGACGACCAATATCACGCAGTCCGCCATTTGCGTGGACGGCGTTTGGACCACCGTTGTAGCCGTGGCGGTTTTTGTAAAATAAGCCGTAATTTAAGGACAGTATGCACCCTGAAACAGTAAAATACTTTCTGGCCGTTGAAGACGGCCAGCCTTCTTTGGAAAAATCCGCATTTGCAGTTATCCCCGTGCCGTATGAGAAAACAGTCTCATACGGCGGCGGGACAAAAAAAGGTCCCCAGGCTATTTTAGACGCGTCCCCGCAGGTTGAGTTGTGGGACGAAGAAACTGAAACCGAACCCTGGAAACACGGTATACATACGCTGCCCGCAATCAATTGCAAAGGAAGAGCGGCAATTGTTTTCGCGCGTATAGAAAAGTTTGTTGAAAATTATATTTCCCTCAATAATCCTTTCCCGTTTTATCTGGGGGGAGAACATTCTGTGTCGCAGGCTTTAATCGCGCCTTATATAAGGAAATACGGTAAAGAGCTTTCCGTGTTGCATTTTGACGCGCACGCCGATTTGCGCAATGAATATTTCGGCGACCCGCGGTCCCACGCTTGCGCGGTATATCCGTGCAGCCGCACCAACAGACTTGTGCAGGTGGGCATACGCAGCGTCGGCAGCGAGGAGAGGCAGAATATTAACGCCGGCAATGTAAGAACTTTTCTGAGGCACGAGCACCGCGATATTAAAAGACTTATCCCGCAGGTGCTCAAAAGCCTTACCGGCACCGTTTATATGACGCTTGACGTTGACGGCTTTGACCCAAGCATAGTGCCGGGCACAGGAACGCCGCAGCCTGACGGTTTTATGTGGCATGAAGCGCTGGCAATTTTTAAGGCGGTTGTCGCCGCCAAGAGAATTGTAGCTGTGGATTTAGTTGAAACAGCGCCCATGAAGGGCAATAATATCACAGAATTCAACATGGCCAAACTTATGTATCGCCTGATGGGGTATTTGAGTTTAAAGCAATAACTTTGCATCTGCGGCGTGTCAGTAAATCGTTTCCCAGTTGCGGGTAGTCAAAGTGAAGACCACGCGGCGGTTGCAGGCCCTTCCGTCTGGAGAGTCATCTTTCACAAGCGGCATGCGATTGCCCAAGCCGTAGGCGGTAATCGCGTCGGAGTAAACGTCCCTGCTTACAAGATACGCCTTTATCGCGTTTGCGCGCGCCTTGGAAAGCCAGTCATTGTAATCATCGGTGCCCACGCTGTCGGCATGCCCTTCAACAATAAGCTTGTATCGGCGGTTTCCCGTCATGATTTTTGCGATTTTATCAAGCGTTTGGTATGCGCTGCGCTCAAGAATAATACTGTCAAATTCAAAGTCAACGCTGGGGATTTTACGGCTTTCGCGCATTTGCTCCACGCTTTGGGTGCGCCATTTGTCCTCGTCGCTGCGCATATAGCAGATGCCGCTTTTAGTAAAATCTTTTTCTTTTTCCTGTTGCGGTTGCTGAGCCTTCTTCTGTGAGCTGTAGCAGCCGCCCAGCAAAATGCAGATAATCAAAACCGGTATAAAGTTAAATTTCATATTGTTTGCCTCCTGTTGGCATTATATAAATTATACACATTTATCCACAAGCTGTTGATAACTTGATATTTTTTTGGATTTATTTAAGAAAATGGCTCTTTTTCCCTGCCGCTTGAATATACAGGCGCTTCAAATGCTCCAATAATTGTGGATAACCCGAAAAAACTGTTGATAACTTTTGTTACGCTGCTATAGAAATCTACCGGAATATCTTTTGTCCCACGCAGAGTGGCCGACGTAGAACTCTACATAAATTTAAAATATACAAAAGCGCGGCGGATTTTACTCACATACTTCAATAACTGTGGATACCTATGCCTTAAAAAGCCCAATCGACCGGTTTTATTCAGATATTTTGAGCGATGTTTTGAGGCCTTTCCCGTAAAAATAGAGTGGCCCGCTTATTTTAACCTTTCCGGTCGCCGCGCCTGGGATTACGCTGAGCTCCGCCGCCTGCGCGTCCCAAGCCAAAAACGGCGGCGAAAACTTTAAAACCGCAGGTATGTACGAAGCGGCAAAACCGCCCTTAAATTTTACGTCAAGCCACAAAAATGAGGCTCCTGCGGGGGATATTTTATCCGCGCTCAGCCTCGGCTCAACGCCCGCAACTGCGGCGGCAGATGTATTAAGCCAACTGTAATCATAGGCAGACCAGGGTTTGATTTCGCACTTTTCCGTGTGCGGGCACGGCGCGCCGGCTATTATGAAATTCTGCGCGAATTTTAGATTTTTGCCCTCCATCAATTGCTGTATTCGCGTCATATTGCCCAAAGCGCCTACGGCGGCGATTTTAACATCTGGCGCAAAATCTCCCTCCAGCTGAGGCATGGCCGTAGCCGCGTAAAGCGCGATAAAAGCTTTTTTGAAAGCCGTGCCCGCGGGCGAGGCCAATACCTCTGTAATTTTGAGGCCCATATCGTCCGCGCCAAGCAGGGTGCGGGCTTGCGCAAGGTCGTCGGTTTTATAATTGAGGTCAATATAAGGCAAAAGCTCGCGCGCAAGGAAGGCCCCCATGTCGCCGCCGCCGTTCATGCTTACGACTATCACAACCGAGCCGGCGGTGGCGGGATTGACGGTAAAATCTTCGCGCGTATACTGAGCGCCGCCTTCATGCGCCAGTATATAAAGCGACGGGAAGCGGCCCTGTGCTGCGGCGTAGCCTTCAGGGAGAAAGATGCTGAGGCGCGGCCTGTTTTCAAGATATTTTGTCGGAAAGCGCGTGATAATCTCCTCGCCGTTTTTAATGAAAAAGCGCGTATCTTCCTTGAGGTCTGTGCGGATTTCCTGCGCGCGCATTTTTACGACGTTTTGGCTTTGCGCCCAAACGAGAGTAGGATAAAGTAAACCGGACAGAACAACGATAAAAAGGAAAATAAATTTTTTCATAATTTTATTATAGCATATACCAGCGGCGGGAGGACCCAAAAAATATAGGCATAAAAACCTGTTGCGCCTAGGTCCAAAGGCTCTTGGCCGCGCGCGCATAAACAGGTATAAATATACTAAAGAGATAAACCTATCTATGCAAACACGCTTGAAATTTCTTCTCGCCCTAGGCGGCGCGAAATTGGTAATGCTGAATGACGGTCGCGGCAATAGTTTCTACGCGGTCGCCGCGCCAGCGCGCCGCGCGTTGAAAACTGATTTAGTAAGAATAGCCAACGCCCTTGAGAAACAGGACTGACGCCGCCGGTCCAAATGCCCGTAGTCCGCGGCTAACTATGCTATAATAAAATTATGAAAAACATAATTTTACTGGCGGTTTTTATCGTTTTTACCTCGGCGGTTATGCCCGCGAAGGCGCAGAATTGTTTTGCTTCCAAACAGCAGAAATACGAATACGAACAGGGCCTTGCCAACGCGCCGCAGAATGCTCAAATCACCGCGTGCCTGCAGGAGGCGCTGGATTATGATAATTTTGAGGTTTTTGACGCTGCGGCCGCTGCGCTGCGTAAATCCGGCAATACGGCAGCCGCAACGGGCGATATGATGAAAATTTTCAGGGAAAGCAAATCCCCGCAGGCGGCTTTCACTGCGGCGGCTTTTTTGGTCTCTGCATCCGCCCACCAACTGCAGCCTTATGAAAAGCCGCTTTACGCTCTGCTCACTTCCGGTGCGCCGGATTACAAAAAAACGCTTGCCGTCATAGTGCTTGCCGCAATGGGCTCTGCCGACGCGGGATATACGCCTTTCCTCACGCCTGCAATTGAGGCGAAAGACCCTGTCCTGCAAGCCTATGCCGCCGCGGCTTATACTGTTTTATTGCCGCAGGCGCGGGATTTGTATCTGGATAAAATAATTTTCCTTTACGGGTTTGATAAAAACTTTGCGCAGGTGGCTTTCGCCGCGACGGGCCTTAAGGAAAAGGTCCTGCATGCCTCGCTTAAGACCACGCTTAAAAACACGCGCGGCGCGGGGCGCGTTTGCGCGATAGAATGGATAGCCGATACCGGCGACAAAAAACTGCTTGAAGCTGTGCTTGAGGCCGATTATAATACCGATGATATCGCGGCGCAGTCGGCCGCGGCGCAGGCGCTTGTGCGTAATTTTGATATTATTGAAGGCTCGCTGAAAAAGGCTTTAAAAAAGACCCCTGCTTCTTTTTCCGCATCGACGGCAGTGATGTCTTATTCTTTAATCGGCGGCGGGGCTTTTGTTGATATTGAAGACGCGCTTAAAAGCGGCAATAATAATGAGACGGCCAATGCACTGCGCGTGGTTGCCGCCGTAGCCGGCATACTGGCGGAGGCGCCCTCCTCCTATCCCAATCCGGGGCTTGAGCGGCAGAAACTGCAAAAACTAATCCCCCTGTGCGCGCATATAGACAATACCGCGAAAAACGCGCAAATTAAGACTTATGCCGCCGCGGCGGTAAAGGAATTATACAAGCTGCTTAACGCGCCTGTCGAAAACTCTTAGTCGGGCGACACTGATAGGCTTAAAAAAATCCCGAAACAAGTTTATCAAAAAGTTATATAATTTAAGCAGAAAAGTATCAAGAGAGGCAAACGGTTGTTAATCTAAGCCTAAAAGGCTTAATAAAATTTGAAACGTTTTTGGAACCCTGTGAAGAACAGGGAGAGCTTTTGAGATATCAAAAGCATTGTTTCGCTCCAAAAACAGCTCGTTATCAAGCACAAGATATTCGGCCTAATTAACCGAATGTCTTGTGCTGAATGTTTCCCGTCTGCAAGGGCGGGAAACTACGGCTGTTATATTTTGGGTTAGCGAAACAAGCTCAAATATAATGGCCGTTTTTTATTGTAAAAGAAGGCTTAATAGTCAAAATAGTTAGTAATAGCGTCAATAGCGTCGTAGAAATGACTAAATAAGACATAAGGAAAATATATGAAAAATATTCACATGTTCAACAACCAACAATGCACATCGTTAACTGCCAATAAATTCTCCGTTCTAAAACAATCGGCTTTTACATTAATAGAACTTCTCGTTGTAGTTGTTATCATCGGGATTCTCTCTGCCATTGCGTTTCCGCAATACCAAAAAGCCGTTGAAAAATCCCGCGCCGCGGAGGCTTTAAGCATTATGAAAACTATTAAACAAGCGGAAGAAATATATTATCTGACCAACGGCGACTATACAACTGATTTTAGCAAATTGGATATTGATTTTGGTCTGAGGACAGGAACGAATAGCTTAGATCTCAAAGCATTTAAACTTATGTTGGTACCCTCCGCAGGAGGAATTTTTCTTGATGCTTATCGTAAGGGCGGTATCAACGGTTCCGATTATTGGTTGAACTATATGTTTGACAAAAGCTCATATGATTCAAATCTAAAAAGCGGAAATTTTTATTGTTCATCACAAACTAAAAAGGGCTCTGAATTATGTGAGTCCTTAGGCGGCGTTTTTGTTGGAGGCAGCGGTCATAAAAGATATAAACTATAAGGCCCCGCGGGCCGGATAAAGCCGTATAATCTCTGAATATTTATAATAAAAAAGTTATAATATTTATAATAGTCCCCTCGGCGGGGAAGCGGGTTTATTTCTAAAAGGGAGAAAATAAAATGACCACAAAAAAATATCTTATAACCGGCGGCGCCGGCTTTATAGGCGGCAGCTTGGCGGCGGAGCTTTTAAAACAGGGCCACGGCGTAACGGTTGCGGATGATTTCTCCTCCGGCAGTTTTAAAAATCTTGTCGGATTTGCGGGCGACGTCATCGCCGCAGACCTTGCGGAAAAGCTTCCGCCGGACGCTTATTACGACGCAATCTTCCACCAGGCCGCCATTACGGATACTGATATCCACGACCAAAAACTGATGATGGAAAAAAATGTGGAAGCCTTTAAAAATATTTTAAATTACGCGATAAAAAACCAAATCGGGCGTGTGATTTATGCTTCCTCAGCCGCCACTTACGGCAATGGGGAATGCCCGATGAAAGTCTCACAACCCGCCGCGCCGGAAAATATTTACGGCTTCTCCAAGGCCATAATGGATAATGTGGCCCGCCAGTACGCCGCCGCAGACTGTGATATGATTATAGTGGGGCTGCGGTATTTCAATGTATACGGCCCCGGTGAATTCCATAAAGGCAAAACCGCCAGCATGATATACCAGCTCTATAATCAAATGCGAAAAGACCATAATCCCAGAATTTTCAAAATGGGTGAACAGGAGCGGGATTTTATCTATATAAAAGACGTCGTAAAGGCCAACCTGTGCGCGCTTAATAATGCCAAGGAATCCTGCGTGGTTAATGTTGGCACTGGCATACCGCGCAATTTCAACGATATTATCAAATGCCTCAATAACGAGCTTGGCAAAAACCTGCTCACGGAATATATAGAAAATCCGTACAGTTTTTACCAGCTTAAAACGCAGGCCGATATTTCTTACACGACGGAAAAGATCGGCTACTCCCCCGATTACACTCTTGAAAAGGGCATAGCCGAATACGTTGAGTTTTTGGAAACAAGGGCCGGAAAATAAGCCATGCAATCGCTGCGCGATATCAGGAGGGAGATAAAGGCCATAGGCGCCACGCGGCAGATAATGCTGACGATGAAGCGCATCTCCTCCGCGCGAATACGCAAAGCGCAAAAGCAGATGGAGCAGGGGCGCCCCTTCGCGCAGAAAATGGCCGTGATGATTGACAATATGCGCAGGGATATACAGAGCGAGACTTCTCCCGTGCGGCAGCTGCCGGCTTATAAGTTTTTTGACGTTTCTTCCGCCGGCTGCAAAAACGCAGGACTGTTGCTGATTACGGCCGATAAAGGCCTGTGCGGCGCGTTCAACGCCATGGCTATAAGGGAAGCTCTTAAGTGGATAAAGCAGCACGCCGCGGTGGAAAAGCATATCTTCGTCGTAGGCAAAAAGGGGCGGGATTTTATAACGCGCCTCAAAATCCCGCGGCTGCATATTGCGGGGGAAATCGCGGGCATATTCCCGCGCGCCAGCTATGCCCACGCCACTATGATATTTGAAAAAATACAGCAGCTTATCTACGAAAATAAAATCTGCAAAGTGGATTTGATTTACAATAATTTTAAATCAATGTCCTCCCAGGCTTTGGTAAGCAAAACTTTCCTGCCTTTTAATTTTGAAGAAATTCAGGGGGAGGAGGATTTATCCGGCTTTATTTTTGAGCCCGATATGCTGCAAATATTTCTTACGTTGCTGCCTCGTTATATCGGCGCGAATATTTACAGATTTCTGCTTGAATCCCAGGCGGCGGAGCTCGCCGCCCGCATGAACGCAATGGAAGCCTCGTCCAAAAACGCCGGCGGCATAATGGACGGCTTGGGCGTAAAACTCAACAAAGTGCGCCAGGAAACAATAACAAATGAGCTTACGGAAATAATAAGCGGCGCAAACGCGTTTGAGACATAAAGAAAAGGAAATTTTATGAACAAAGGCAAAGTAGTTCAGATTATAGGCCCGGCGGTGGACGTACAGTTTGAAAACTCCGCCCTGCCGGCAATCAATAACGCGGTGGAAATTATAGTGCCCGCCCGCGGTAAAGTCGTGGCGGAAGTAGCTCAGCAGCTCGGCGATAATATGGTGCGCTGCGTGGCACTTGCGCCTACGGACGGCCTGGCCCGCGGAAATGAGGCCGTTGATACGGGCGGGCCTCTTATGGTACCGGTCGGCGAAGCGTGCCTGGGGCGCCTTATGGATGTGCTGGGCGCGCCGCAGGATTACCGCGGCGATATTATGACCGATAAGCGCGCTTCAATCCACACGCCGCCGCCCGCGCTGGACGAGCAGGTTACAACGCCGGCGGTTTTTGAGACGGGTATAAAAGTCATAGATTTAATTGCCCCCTACCAAAAGGGCGGCAAGGTGGGCTTGTTCGGCGGGGCGGGCGTGGGCAAAACAGTCATTATAATGGAGCTTATAAATAATGTGGCGCGGCAGCATCACGGCAGCTCGGTCTTCGGCGGCGTGGGGGAACGCAGCCGCGAAGGCAATGACCTGTGGTTTGAAATGCAGGAATCAAAACTTTCCGACGGCAGCACAGTGCTTGATAAAACAGTTCTGGTTTACGGACAGATGAACGAGCCCCCGGGCGCGCGCGCCAAAGTAGCCCTTACCGCGCTTACTCAGGCGGAATACTTCCGCGACCAAAAAGGCCAAGACGTTCTTTTGTTTTTGGATAACATTTTCCGCTATGTTTTGGCGAATTCAGAAGTTTCTGCGCTTTTGGGGCGTATGCCTTCGGCCGTCGGTTATCAGCCCACTTTGAATACCGAAATCGGGGCATTGCAGGAGCGTATTACCTCCACCAAAAAAGGATCAATCACGTCTATACAGGCCGTGTATGTGCCGGCTGATGATTTTACCGACCCGGGCGTCGCCGCCACCTTCACGCATCTGGACGCGACTACAGTGCTTTCCCGCGCGCAGGCTAGTTTAGGGTTGTATCCGGCCGTTGACCCGCTGGATTCAACTTCACGCATTTTGGACGCGCGCATAATCGGTCGGGAACATTATGACACCGCTCAGGGCGTTCGCAAAATCCTGCAAAAATATAAAGATTTGCAGGATATCATAGCCATACTGGGCATGGACGAGCTCAGCGACGAGGATAAAACCACCGTCGCCCGCGCGCGGCGGGTGCAGAAATTCCTTTCGCAGCCGTTTTTTGTAGCGGAAAAGTTTACCGGCGTTGACGGCAAATACGTCAAAATAGCCGATACTATAAAGGGTTTTAAAGGCATAATCAACGGCGATTATGACCATATACCGGAGCAGGCTTTCTTCAACTGCGGCGGCATAGAAGACGTGCTGGCCAATTATGAAAAGATGAAAGCGAAAGAATATATCGCGGTTGGGAAATAAAAAGTTTTGCAAAATATTATTAGATTATAAAAATTAAAGAGAGTTTTTCAGACGCGCAACAAAGCAGCAAACGAACAGTAGAAAATTTGAGGATTATTTGTAGGAAGCTCGGGGAAAGCCCGCGCTACGCTGGGCAAGATAAAGTCTTGCAAGGCATAATCAGAGCCGACAAATAATCGTTTGTTTTGTCTGCTCCAATTAAACGGGGCAGACAAGCGGCGATTATACGGGGTATCTGATTAGCCTAAAAATCGCCGTTTTTTATTGGCGAAAAAATCAAAATAACAAGGACAACATTATATTTATCAAGAACAGTAAAAAAGGGCTCACGTTGATTTAATTGCTTGTTGCTGTATTAATTATCGGCATTCTCGCCGCAATCGCGTTGTCGCAATATCAGAAATCCGTTTGGAAAACGCGCGCCGCGCAGCTTCAGCAGTCTTTAAAAAATTTAGCGAACGCCGAGGAAGCCTATTATCTTTACAACGGAGATTATATCTACGATTTTGACAAATTGGACTTTGATTTTACAAAAGCTCTGCCGTTGACTTCAGTTGCTCAAACTTACGGCTTTGAACATCAAAGAGTAAGAGCCAATGACAAGATGGTTCTTATGATTAACAGTACTGCAGATCATGGTGGAAGGCTTATGAGTTATTTGAGGGACGGTAAATACGGAGGCGGCTTTCAATATTGGCTGCAAAAATAAAGCGGTGATACCGGAGGACTCAAAAGAGGCATCGTCTATTGTTTAGAAGCTATGAATTCACCCGCGCAAAGAGACAATTTTTGTAAAAATGTCATGGGTATTACAACCGCAGGAACAATCTATTCTAGTAATACTCTTTATCCGCTTGATTATTTTTACAGAAAACTTGACGCTGACATATAAATATTGGCAATGCAAAAATAGCATAGATACAAGCACTTTTGCCGTTCTTCTGCGCGAGACCTGTACCGCGCGAAGCTGTAGTATTGCAGAATTTATTCTTAATGTGGATTCTGCCATTTTGTTACACTATATGTAGAATGACGAAAAAATAGAATAAATATTTTTATCAGTATGTTTTTA
>JAIRLH010000118.1 GCA_031259485.1 Elusimicrobiota bacterium | reverse complement strand
AAATAGACTGCCTAAGACTATGATATAAATAAACAATACCTTTGTCAAGATTTTTGTAGAGATATAACTTGTTAGATTTTTGAAAATTAATAGAACGAATAAAGCATATATACAAGATCCATACAGGCCATAGACAAACGGGAAGGCGGAGAGGCTATTGGGGATACTGGAGCAGGAATTATTAAGTAAAATGTTTGAAAATAAAGAGGCGTTAGAAGAGTTGGATAAGGAATTAATTAAATATATAATTTAGTATAATGAATATCGTCCGCATCAAAGTTGAAGCAATAAAATACCGTTGGAATATAATACGTTTTGACAGAACCATACGCTCCGAGGGAAGTAGAAATAAGCTATAAGTCCTAGCCCATAAAATTTAAAATCTCACCCCTAGAGGGGGCGCAGCGCGTGAAGGCGAGCCTAAACTGCCGTTATAGTAAGATCGTTTTTGTTCGCCAACTCTATTACTTCTTCCAAATCAAGTATGAGGGTTTTGTCCGCTTCAACGGCCAGCGCACGCGCGCCTGCTTCAATCATCATCCTGATTGTCCCTTTGCCGATTACGGGCAGGTCGTATCTGTCATCCTGTTTGGGGCGCGCGACTTTTACCACTACTATTGAGGCCTTTTTATCCGCGTTTTGCTGGCTGCGGTAAAGCTCGCCCGCGCGTTTTATGCAGTTATCCGTGCCTTCCATGCCTTCAACGGCTATGGCGGCGCGGTTGCATATCACCGAAGTCAACCCCACGTCCAGCGCAGCCAGTGTTTTGGAGATTTTGAAACCAAGCTCAATGCTTTTTTCTTCGTCTTGCGTTGGCGCGCGTTTTGTAAGCACGCCTTTGTGCGGCAGAAATCTTTCCAGAAATAATGCGGAAGAGGCAAATTCTATCCCTTCTTTGCGGAACTCCTCTATCGCGGCGCTCAGTATAGTTTTGGGCCGCATGTCTTTGGCGCGGGCCAGCGTTTTGGCGGCGCGCAAATCCGGCATAACGCTGAAGATATTCACATGCTGCACGCGGCCCGCCATTACGGCGCGGCGCACGCCGTTTTCCTTCAGGAAATCAATGGCTTTGCCCAGCTGGCCCAGCTTAAGGACTACGCTGCGCCGCGCCAGACCGTCAAAGGCTGCCATTTCGGTATTGCCCTTGACCCCAAGCACGTAAACATCTATGCCTTTGGCTTTGGCTTCCCGCGCGATAAGCACGGGGAATTTCCCCTCCCCCGCGATTATGCCGAGCTTGACTGTATCGTTATCCGTCATTTATTCGTTATCGCCCTCGCTGAAATCCTTATTCTTTTTGCGGCGCGCGGCGGTTATGCCGCGTTTTGAATTTTCTATAAATTCAATCATTTCAAGAACTTCGGGCGCGGGATTGTTTTTGCGCAAAATTTCAATTGATTCCCGCAGCGTTTTTGTGCTGTGAAACAACTGTTTGTAGGCGGCTTTTACGGCGGCAATCATATCCCTGTTAAAACCGTTGCGCCGCAGGCCCACAGTGTTGAGGCCGACCAGTTTCGCCCTGCCGCCCGATGCGCGGCAGAAGGGAGGCACGTCCAAAGGCAGCCCGCTGAGGCCAGATACCATCGCCAGCCGTCCCACGCGCACAAACTGGTGCACGGCAACCATGCCGGAAAGTATGGCATTATCTGCCACCGCCACATGCCCCGCTATGCCGGCATTATTTACCATTATGATATTATTGCCCAGCACGCAGTCATGCGCCACGTGCGTATTTGCCATGAACAGGCAGTTGCTGCCGATAGTCGTAGGGTGCTCAAGCGATGTTGATCGGTGTATTGTGACGCCTTCGCGCACCTGGTTGCCGTCGCCCAGCGCCACCATGCTTTCTATGCCGTCGTAAGATAAATCCTGCGGCTTCACGCCGATAAATGCCGCGGCGATAATTTCATTTTTTTCGCCCATCGTCGTATTTTCTATCACGCAGTGCGGACCGATGTAAGTGCCCGCGCCTATCGTGGTTTTTTTGCCTATGACTGCGTAGGGGCCTATTACAACGCCTTCGGCTATTTTTGCGTCCGGCGCGATAATTGCCGTCGGATGTATGTCGGAATATGCCATAATTTTATTCCTTGTCTCCCAATATAAAATTCAGTTCCGCCTCCGCGCAAAGGCCGTTGTGCGTATAAGCCTCCGCGTAAATCTTGGTTATTTTACCCGCCCGCAGCACTTCTATCGCTATTTTTAACAAATCGCCAGGGCGAACCTGCTTACGGAATTTGGCGTAATCTATGCTCATGAAAAACGCCTCCTTGCCCCGGAACTTCTCGCTCTGCATTATGGCCGCGCCTACGGCTTGCGCCATACATTCAAGTATCATCACTCCAGGCACTACCGGATAATTGGGGAAATGCCCCTTAAAAAAAGCCTCCTCCCCCGTGAACCGCCGCAGGCCGAGCATATAACGCTCCTCCTCAAACAAATGCACCTCGTCCACGAACAGAAAAGGATCGCGGTGAGGGAGAGCCTGCTCTATCGCGGGGCGTTCCGCTATATATTCTACAGGTTCTTTAAGCAAAAAAGCCAGTTTCCCCATTTTACTTCCCCAGTTCTTTCAGCAGCATTTTGGCGAATTCCACATTATTTTTATGCCCGCCGCCCGTACAGGATATATGCACCGGGCCAAGCGCGGCGTTCATAAGTTTAAAATCGCCCAAAAGGTCAAGGATTTTATGGCGCGCCATTTCGTCAGCAAAACGCAACGCTGTGCTGAATTTGTCCTTTCGGATTATCACGCAGTTATCCGCCGTGCCGCCTTTGGCAAGGCCGTTTGCGCGCAGGAATGCTATTTCCTCCTCAAACCCGAAAGTCCGCGCGGGAGCGATTAGATGCAGGAAATTATCTGGCGTCAACTCAAAAGTGTATTCCTGCCGCGATACCAAAGCATGGTCCCGCACGAAGACAAAAGTGATTTTGGGCTTATCGCTTGGCTCAGCCGCGTAAGAGACATTGCCGTCTTTATATTCAATTTTATTTTTGAGAGTCAGAACAGGATAGCTCCCGCCCAGCGGCTTAAAACCTGCGTTGAGCATTGCTTTTGCGTATTCCAGCGCGGAGCCGTCCATAACAGGAGGTTCGGGCCCGTCCATAGCTATGACCAAATCCGTGATGCCGAAAGCGTTTGCCGTACTGAGCACGTGTTCCGCAGTGTGCACCAGCGCGGTGCCATTGGAAAGATTCGTGCCGCGCATGGTTGACGATACCGCCCCCAGCTCAGCCCTGATCGGCGCGGCGTTGAGGTCTGTACGTACGAAAGATATATGGCCCTGTTCGCTTGGCCTGAAGACCATGGTGCACGGCGCGCCCGTATGCAGACCGATACCTTTCAAAATAACTTCTTTCTGTAAAGTTTTACGTTCCATAAAATTGTTTAGCTGCCACGCTTTTGCCGTCATTTTTCTTGTTGTCATATCAGAATGTTTCAATCTGGTATCCGATTGTCAGATTCCCGCCCAACAACTCTGCGGGAATGACAACAGAACGGCTCATCCGAAAAATTTAAATTTTTTCTTTAAGGCCAGGAATTCTTTGTAAAGCTCGGGCATTTTTTTCAGCACGGCGTAAGAGCGCATGAATTCCCCGTACTCCAAAGCCGGCGAGCCCAACATTTTCGCGCCCGCGGGCACATCGCTCATAATGCCGGCCTGCGGGCCAACCGTGGCCCTGTCCCCGACTTTTAAATGGCCCGAAAGCCCCGCCTGCCCAGCTATTATCACGCCGTTGCCAAGCACTGCGGAACCCGCTATGCCCGCCTGCGACACCACTATGCCGGATATGCCTATACGCACATTGTGCCCTATCTGGACAAGATTGTCAATCTTGGTGTTCGCGCCGATGACCGTGCTGTTTATCTTCGCACGGTCTATCGTTGTATTGGAGCCGATTTCAACGTCGTCCTCCAGCACCACATTTCCGATTTGCGGTATCTTCTCATGCCTGCCTTCATGGAAAATATAGCCGAAACCGTCCCCGCCTATCACGCACCCGGGCTGCAATATGACTTTGTTTTTAAGCACGCAGTCCTCGCGCACCGTCGCATTAGGGTAGATTATACAAAACCTGCCCACTTTGACATTGCGGCCTATGTAAACATTAGGGTGGATTATTGTATTATCTCCTATTTCCGCGCCGGCTTCAACAGTGGCATTTGGGCCGATGTAAACATTTTTTCCTATGATTGCCTTTCCCGACACAAAAGCCCGCGGATGTACGCCGGGTTTGATATCTTTGTTCAGAGTATCCGCGCGGCGCAGCAGCAGCGTGAAAGCCCATTCCGGATTTTCAACAAAAAGCAGATTGCCGTCGTAAGCTATGGCCGCGCCCTTCGCGCCCGCAGGCACAATCAGCGCGCCGACCGGCGGGGTTTTGATATTTTTTATATCGCCCGCGTAAGTAATGGCATTTTGCGCGGGCGCGTCCAGCCCGCACAGGCCGCTGGGGATAAAATCAGGGTTGCCCTTAAGCTCGGCATTTATTATTTTGGCGATTTCCGCGAGGGTGAGGTTCATAAAATATCTCCGTGTTCTTTTAAATATTTTTTGTGGTAGTTTTTCATCCATTTGACAAATTCGCTGGTCACGTCAAGCGGCTTGCCGTAAACAAGATTTCTTTTATCAACTATAAGGCCTATGTTGCGGACTTTTGCGTACTCTTGTATGCCGCTGTAAATTTCCTTAAGCACTTCCTGCACGATATAGTCCTGGCGCGAAAGCACTTCTTCGCGCGAAAGTTCTTTGTAATTTAGCAGGTATGCTTCCTTTTCCAGTATGGATTTTTTTGTGTCTTTTACGGCTTCCTCAATCCTGGCGAATTTCTGGGGCGTGTTCTCCGGACTGGCCGTGCGTTCGTCCGCGTGGGAGAATGATAGCAGCGTAAGCGTATCTTCCAGCGTATCCCGCTGGAGTTTGGGGTAAACATTATCAGCCGGAGCTTCTATATAACGCAGCGGCTCGTAATAAGGTTTGTAATATGCCGCCTCCTCATTGAGGTTTTTTTCTTTCAGGCGCAGTTCTTTGAGCTGCTGCTGGATTTGGGCGTATTCAAGCTGTTTTGTCTCCAGCTCCAAACGCAGGCCGCGGCGCGCCTGCAAAGTCCACGGGTTTTTGTTGAAAGCCTCTTCTATGTCAATATACACGGCCAGCGTGCCGGCGGGCAACGGGGCTTCATAAAGGTCTCCCTGCGTGCCGCCAAGGGCAAAGCCTTTTTTGAGGCTTTTTGGTGCGGATGCCGCAGGCTGTACCTGCGGCGCGGCTTGCGCAGTCGCGTCTGGCGTCGCGGGTATTTGCACAAGATCGGGTTGAGGCATTGTCTGGGCTGCCGCCGCCGGGACTATCACCGTGGTATCTGCCGCGCCCATGGGCAGTTTTTGGACGTCGTGCGGCTGAGCGGAGGTTTGGTTTTCGTCCTCAAATACAACCGGCGTTTGCTGGGCATAAGCGCAGCAAACGCAACATATAAAGACAAAAAAAGCGGCTTGTTTCATAGTTGTAAAAATAAAGCGGCAAACGCTGTTCAATACCCCGTCGGGCTTTTGGGCAATTGACCCGCAGGGAGGCAGCCCTTTGCCTGCCACCCCTTTTTGTAAAAAGGGGAACTAAAAACTTTATTCCGCCCAGCCGTTATTCCCCTTTATTCATAAAGGGGTGGCCCGAAAGGGGCGGGGTATTTGCCGTTGTCGTTCGCCTAAAACAAATTTGCCATGGAGAAGTAGATTTGAGATTTCCTTTCCCCCGTCCTGTGGTTGAGGCCGTATCCCCAGTCCAGCCTTATGGGCAGCGAGGGCGTCACAAAGCGCAGGCCGAAGCCCACGCCGGTTTTGAATTCATTTTCTTCCTCGCCGGTTTTGAAACGGATTTTATTCCACTCATTCCATGAATTGCCTATGTCAAAAAACAGCGCGAACTGCGCTATGGTGCGCCGGCCTTCGCGCGCAAGCGGGAATTTAAGCTCGGCATTGCCGATATAGTAAATTTCGCCGCCAGTCTCTGGGCCTATCTGGCCGCTGTTGTCATAGCCGCGCACGGTGTCCGCGCCGCCGATAAAAGCCCTCTCCCACGCGGGCACGATATCCGTGCGGCCGTAAGGCTTTACAAGGCCCGCGCGGTTGGCTATCATGAGCACTATCGGATAATCCTTGCCGATATTCAGCAGCGTATAGTTATAAGAGGATTTGAAATTGAGATGGTAAATATCCAAATCGCCGAATGCCGGCCCGCCCGAAATATCAGCCCCCAGCGAATTGCGGGCGCCTTCAGTCGGATCCCAGTAATTGTCTCGCGTGTCTATTGCGAAACTCGCGCCTAAGGTAGACACATTTACCGTGCCCTCTTCCAACCATTTATCGTGGGCATACGGATCGGCTATATCCGATATTTTGATATTTTCAAAGGTATAGGAGAAGTTCAAATTATAAATATCGTCGTTAAAGCGCGGCCCTACGTGCAGGCGGCCGCCGGTTTGCTTCTGCGTATAAGCTGACGACGTGCCGCGGTAGCTGCGGTAGCGGCGCGTGTTAAAAGCGTCCACGCCGAATGATACGGGCTTTTCAAAAATCCACGGGGTGGACCAGCTTACGGTATAATCCAAAATCCTGCTGCCGAACAGCGCCCGCAGGGACAGCCGCTGCGCGCGGCCGAATAAATTAAGATGGTTTATGGAAACGTCGCCGTAAAGCCCGTCAAGCGAAGACATCGCCACGCCGGCGGTAAACATGCCCGGTCGGCCTTCAACCACGTTATAACCGACGTCTACTTTGCCCGGATCATTGGTGGGGGAAATATCTATCTGCGCGTCGTTGATAAAGCCCAGGTTTAAAATTTTGTTCTGGCTGCGTTTTACTTTGGAATAGCTGAAAATCTCTCCTTCTTTTATAGTAAGCTCGCGCGCGAAAACATAGGTTTTGGTGGATTCATTGCCGGTTATGTCAATGTGGTCTATGAAGACTACATTATTTTCGGTAATATCGTATTGGATATTCAGGCGGCCCTCGGCGTCCAGCGTGCGCACGGGGTTGATATCGGCGCGCAGATAGCCTTTGTCGGCGTATTTTTCCTGCAGGTCGCGCATTGTTATATCAAATTTCTGCTGGTTGAACTTTTTGCCTTTTTTGTAGAAAATCGTATCTTTGAGCTGCTTGTCGGTATATACGGTATTGCCCGTGAAACTGCTGTCGCCGAACACGGCTTTTTTGCCTTCATCGATTTTATAAGTCAGCACTACATGGCTTTTGTCCTCGCTGAAGTCGGCCGTGTAATCGAGTATTTTGAAATCATAATAGCCCAGGTTGCGCGCGTAGATTGTGGATTTATAATTATCCTCGGGCATTTTTTGGGTTTTGTAAATTTTACGAGGGCGGTTTGATAGTTTGGAAATAAATTTTTTAGCCGGTATCTCGTGCAAACCTTCAACCACAACTTCTTTTACGCGCGTTTTCTGGCCTTCGTCTATTGTGATTGTGGCGATTACGATATTTTTCGCGCTGTCCGTCTGCGTCGCAAAAGAAGGCTGCGCGTTTATATAGCCCTTTTCCGCGTAGGCGGCTTTGATTTTTTCCATATCGGCGGCAAGGCGGCTTTGGCTGTAAGGATCTTTGATTTTGAGCGACATTGCGTTCTGTATCGCGGATTTGGAAAGCGCTTTGCGGCCTTTGTAAATAATCTTGTCAAAAACCGGCTTTTCCTCTGCGATTACCGTGAGGCGGTGGCAGGGGTGTCTGTCAGCGTCTTCTTTATCCTCTTTATTTTTTTTTGCGCCGCCCGAGGGCGAAATATCAATATCCACCGCGTCAAAATTGCCCAGCGCCATGAGGGCGGAAACATCGTCGTGCACGGAGCTGCGGTAATAAAGCCTGCCGTCGCGCGCGGAGATATTTTTTGTTATCGTCTTCGCGCGGATATTTTTGAGGCCTTCCGTCTTAATTTCGCATATCATCCAAGGGCCTGCGGGGTCAACGTCGCCGCCGGTTGCGGGCGCAGGCTGCGGCGCGGCTTCCTGCGTTGCCGGCTCAATATAATTATCCTGCGTGTATCGCAGAGTATTGCTTTTGAAAGGCGCGTCAAGGTCAAAATTCTGCGCGTTTAAAGCGGCCGCCAAGCACGCGAAAGCGGCCGCGCAGATATATTTTTTATTAAAAGTTTGCATGTTAATATTATATTAATTATATATATAATTTTCCATTTTAGCGCAGCAATACAATAAAACGCTCCCCGCGGGTTTGTGAACCGCGGGGAGTTAATATTTTTACGGCAAATACTTGTTATACTCCGTCATTCGCACAGGCGCAGTCATAATAAACTGGTATTGCATTATCATGATCGGAGTACTCTCTGCAGGTTGTGCCTTCCATTCTCCTTATTGAGTAGCCCTTACTGCTGCAACAGCAGGAGCCGGACCATTTTCGGCACTTATTCCACGCGCCCCATTTGCAGTTTGAGCCGCAGGTACGGTTTTCCCTTAAGGTACACATTAGCCACGAAACGCAAATTGAAGTATCGCAGACATCCGCCGATTCAGAATCCCCGGGTGTACACTCTCTGTTTGCTCCGCAGCTGTCGATATCAGGAGGCTCCCATTGACATTGGTCATTACATGTCGCTGAAGTAACAATACATTTCCCCGTGCAAGTTGGATCCAGCGGTATATTCGTACCCGTCTCCCCTGGCGTGCATACTCCCTCGCCTGTGCAACTATTCCATCCGCTCCCGTCTGCCTTGCATGTCTGCGTCCCGCATTTGCCGCATGCTCGCTCTGCCCCTGCAGTACATGTCGTCCCTCCTACAAAATTACATGTACAAGTTCCCGGATTTATTTTACTTCCTATAGTACACTCTTCTACTCCTCCCGCCTCCTCGCATGTCACACATCCGCATTTCTGCTCTATTTCCCCCCCTACTTTCCCTATCGCCGTACATAGTATCTCCACATTCGGCGGTAAGCACTCTCCAGTATCCACGCACTTGCACTTGTCCTTATCCCACTCCTGCCCAGCAGCGCATTTGCTAATCGTCTCTACAGGACATACGCA
>JAIRLH010000060.1 GCA_031259485.1 Elusimicrobiota bacterium | reverse complement strand
ACTACGACTAATAGCTCAATCAAAGTAAAACCGCCAACATAAGTTTTACAACACCGCTGCTCGCCTTTGCTTGTCATACTCTGTCTCCTTAATACTAGTTAGCTGTTTGGTCAGACGGGCTGATTGAGACTATTATATTAACTATCCCTCCTCTTGTCAAGTTTGTTTTAGATATTAGTTTGCACCGGAATTTTAGCGGATTTTTTGATAATGAGTATGCTTTCTATCCTGTATTGCGGCACTTTTCCGCTTACCGCAACGCCGCCGGCCGCAATAAAATTTTGTAGCATTTACTTATGCTAATACTGGAAGAGTTTAAAAATCATTTATCGTTTGAGCGGCAGCTCTCCCCAAACACCATAGCCGCGTACACGCGCGACGCGGCGCAATATTTAGACTTTTGCAAACAAAACAATACTTTGCCGGAGCATGCGCTGCCGGAGCTGCTTGACACCTATATCTACCGCTTGAAAACCGGCCCCTCGCTCGCGCCGGCGAGCGTCTTCCGCAAGATGGAGGCGGTAAAAAGTTTCTATAAATTTTTGATGATTGAAGGTATGATAAAGGAAGACCCTTCGCGCTTTCTGCTTTCCCCAAGGCTGCTTAAGCGCGTGCCGCAGCAGCTTTCCCCGGGTGAGATGGAACGCCTGCTGACCTTCCCTCCGCAGAATTTTAACGAGTGGCGCACGCTGGCCGTCGTGCACCTTTTGTACGCCAGCGGGCTGCGCGTGAGCGAGCTTATAAACCTTCGGCTTGAACATTTGAACCTCAGTGAGGGCTGGGTTATGGCCACGGGCAAGGGGCGCAAGCAGCGTTTTGTGCCTGTGCACAAACAGGCTTGCGGCGTACTGGCGGATTACCTTGCGCAGCGCGAAGCGCGCTTTGGAAAAATTCAAACTGACAGTGAAGTTTTTTTAAACCGCGCCGGCAAAAAAATCAGCCGCGTGAGCGTGTGGAAGGATATTGATCTGCTAGGCAAAGCCGCGGGCATAGCGCGGCGTGTGCACCCGCATTTATTCCGCCATACTTTCGCAAGCCATATGCTTAAGGGCGGCGCGGATTTGCGCGCGTTGCAGGAAATGCTGGGGCATGAGAGCCTTAACACCACGCAAATCTATACCCATGTCAACGTACAGGATATAAAAGAAAAGCATAAAAAACTGCACCCGCGCGGCTAGCGCGGGCGCAAAATTTTTCCGGAACTGCCGCTGGGTTTAGAGCCCCAAAAACTGCATAGAAAGCCCACAGGCCAGAATGCCCAATCCGGCCAATGCATTGGCCCATCTCTGCACGGGTTTTACGCTGATAAAACTGAGGCCGTAGCAAGCATTAAGCACCACAAAAAGCATGGCGGTTAAAGTGGCTGCGCCGAAGACAAAAACCACCGCGCACAACTGCCACGCGCCGCCGTTTGCCGCGGCGGGGTACATGAGGATCGGAATAAGCGGCTCGCACGGGCCGAGCGCGAAAACTATGAATAAAATCCACGCGGTAATGTTTTTGCCGGCGGCCTCTTTCGCGTCCTGTTTAGCGAAGGCTTTACGCAAGCCCCAGACGGCGTAAGCCAGCCCGAAAGCAATCAGCCCCCACGCCGCCACGCTGCCGCGCGCGCCTTCAAAGGCTTCAAGATTTAGAACATTTATGCCGAACCATAAGCCCGCAAAACCCAGTATGACAGAACCCGCTATGTGGCCCGCGCCGCAAAGCAATGTGAGCGCGGCGGTTTTCCTGATGCCCCAGCCGCGCGCTTTGGATATCATGATGAAAGGCAGGTAATGGTCGGGCCCGAGCAGCGTATGCACCACGCCGACAGATAAAGCCGTCAATAATAAACTTGTTGACATAAAATGCAGTCTCCTTAATATCGTTTCATTTTATTATAACAAATATGCCGTTTTAGATTTAGTTCTTAGCAAAAGCTGTTTTGATTTTTCTTCAATTATCAAGTTTACAAATAGGATTATATCTAATTTTTATACTATGATATTGGCTTGGGAAAATTTTCCGCTTGTTTTTTCCCTATCTCAAGCAGCCTTTTCTCCGCAGTATTACGCAATACCTCGTTGTCCTCCGTCAGTTCCTCTACGCGCTTGCGCAAGCGCCGTTCCGTCTCCGCGAACGTCCCCAGCTGCGCTGCCTCCCCTTCCACATATTCTATATCCGTATTGCCCACTACCCTGTAGCCTTTGTTCTCAAGCTCCGTTATGGCGCGCAGCGTTTCTTCCGCGCCTCTTATGTTCCGGCCGAATATCTCCCTTATCGCTTCTATATTCGCGTCGTAGTTCTCTATTTCCGCAAGCCGCCCCGCGTCCTCTGGCCGGTATACCTTTTCTCCGCTTAGAGCTTTGTTTATCAGCTCCGCCGCTTTTTCTTCCCTCTCGCTCAGTTGTTCATAAGTCATATCCGCTGGCGCGGGCTCCATAAAGCCCTTGTCCTCAAGCCATTTTGACAGCTCGTCCTTTATTCCGGTATCTTTATCCTCTATGCCCGCGTCGCGGTATAATTCCGCGTCTACCTGCGCCGCGCTCTTAAAGTCCGCTCCCTCGCGCTTTAATACCGTAAGCAGGTCGTTCTTGGGCTCCGGCGGCCGGCGGCGGTTAAGCTGGCTTATCAGCCGCTTAGCTTCTTTTATGCCCACTCCGTTTATCGTAGCCGCTTTCCC
>JAIRLH010000191.1 GCA_031259485.1 Elusimicrobiota bacterium | reverse complement strand
CGTAGTGTAGTTGCTGTCATAATACCGCGGCACGCAAAGCTTGGACATTTTATCTATTTCGTAAGTGTTCTGGGGCCCGCCAGAGGGAGATAAGGTTGCCGTCATAGTCTGACTGTTGGAAAAATTGGGGACTATCGGCCCAAGAAACATATTACCCGGGCGGCCTATGTATTTGGCCAGAATCTGATTCGACGGAAGAGGGGGCGGAGCAGAGTAGGTAAATTGCAAAAACACGGGATTTGTGATTGCGCCCAGAATAGTCATTGCGCCAACATTCATATTCTTTATCTGCGGAGCGGAAAGCGCGGGGTATTGGGCTGCATCCGCGCAAGCATAATAAGTATTATAATTGCCGATGACGTCAGACTCGCTCCAGACAAGGCTTATCGGTTCCGCTTTATTGGGATCGGTGGGATCAAGGTCGAATCCTTTTTTAAAATAATAACCCGAAATGCCGTAAATGCCGTAGGGTGTATTGTTTTGATTTGCTATACTGAAATATTTGCCGCGGAATAAAGTATAAACGCGCCCGAAATTAGCTCCTCCGTCGTCAGGTATATTAGCCGCCGTTTTACCTGTGCTGTCCGTATAAGTCTTGCCTATTTTATCAATGCCGTTATCTTTGTAGAAGTAATAAACTTCCATGTCCGTAAGCGGCACATCGGAGCGCAGGTCTGCATTGTTTTCCGTATAACCCGGGTACACCGGATTTAATTTGGCTTTAAAAGTTTCCCGCGCGAACCTGAGGTTTGAAACGCGGTTAAGCAGCGCGCCGCTTTGGGCGTCAACATAATAAGTCCATTTGCCGGGCTCGGCCGAGCCGCCGTTAACTGTAATCTTCCACGCGAGCAAAGGCTTTGAGTCAAGCGGGGACGGGTAAACCGCAAGCTGCGCCGCGCCGTCAGCCGCGCCGGAAGCGTCGGCGGCGGCCGTTGAGGCTGCGGACGCCGCGTCAACCGCGGGTTTGACGGGAATATCAATGTCCGGGATATAGGTGGACTGATAGTTCAAAAGCCCGCCGTCATTGCCGACGTTCACTTTGACATAAGCCGTCTCCACCTTAAGGCCTTTGTAATACTGCTCAAAATAATAATGCTGCCCCACCGCGCTTTTGCGCTGAAGTTTTAATTTTAAATTCTTCCTTTCAACGCCCAGGAACGCGCTGTTTTTGGAAAGGAAAGACAGGGCCGCGCCCTCCCCCTTGCCTATTTTGAGGCCGCGTCCGCCCGTTAAAGCGCGCGGCGAGCCGCTGGCGCGGTTGAGCCTTATCTGCCAGGAGCCGTCGGTCTTTTTATTAAAATTTTCCAGCCTTTTCAGCGCGGCCGCGCCAAGGCGGATTTCACCCTGCTGCTCCTGCGCTGCGGGGAAGCGGGCCAAATCCCTGCGTATCGCGCCCTCAAGAGGCGAGGCGAAAACCGCCTGCTGCGCGAAGAATAAGACGGACAAAACCGCCGAAGCGTATTTTTTTAAAGAGAACATTAACAATCCTCCGATGGATTAGACTAACTTGAGACGTTTGTTATATACATTTATATATAAAATTATTATATCATAATGTTTGCGGATTTATGCCCGCGGATTTTATGATATAATTAATGACAGCTGCTTGTTGTAATTTAAAAACCGTAACGACAGATGAAAGGCGTAAAATTTACGGAGGTAGTCCGCATGGAAACAAATTACTGGATTATATTAGGCCTGGTTTTATTGATAGGCGAGGTCTTTACCTTAGACTTCTCTTTAAGCTGCTTTGGCGTGGCGTGCTTTGCCGCGGCCGCGCTCAGCGCGCTTGGACTTGGCGCCGCGTGGCAGCTGGCGGCGGTCGCCGTGATGATTTTCGCGCTGCTTTTTACCTTAAGACCGCTGGCTCTGAAATATCTTAACGGCGCGAAAGATTTCAAAGCAAATGTTGACGCGCTTATAGGCGCGACGGCGGCAGTGGCGGAAGTCGACGCGGCCAACCCGCGAAAAGGCATGGTAAAAATAGACGGCGACCGCTGGACGGTGTCCGCCGCGGCGCCGCTTAAAACAGGCGAAAGCGTCAAAATAGAAAAAATTGACGGCATCACTTTGATCGTAAGCAAACAGGAGGGAAAATAAATGGAAATAATAATAGTAGCGCTGGCATTTGCTGTATTCGCGGCGATTTTCTTTGCGACGGCCATACGCATCGTAAAGCAGGCGGAAGTTATGGTGATAGAAAGGCTTGGCAGCTATAACCGTACGCTGGCCTCGGGGCCGAATTTCGTCATTCCTTTTTTTGACAAGGCAAGGCAGATAGAGTGGAAGTTTTCGCGCGATATCGGCGGGCGCAGCATATCGTACATGGAACAGCTTGACCGCATTGACCTGCGCGAAACGGTTTACGACTTCCCGCAGCAGGCCGTAATCACCAAAGACAACGTGAGCATACAGATAAACGCTCTGATTTACTTCCAGATTACGGACCCGCTTAAAGCCGTATATCAGGTGGCAAGCCTGCCCATGGCCATAGAAAAACTTACGCAGACCACGTTAAGAAACGTAATCGGCGAGCTGGAGCTTGACCAGACTTTAATTTCGCGCGAGACGATAAACGCCAAACTGCGCGCGATACTTGACGAAGCGTCAAATAAATGGGGCGTAAAAGTCAACCGCGTTGAATTGCAGGACATCACGCCGCCGCCCGCCATACGCGACGCGATGGAAAAACAAATGAGGGCCGAGCGCGAAAGACGCGCAATAATACTTGAGGCCGAGGGAAACAAACGCTCGCAAATCCTCAAAGCCGAAGGCGAGAAAGAGGCCGCCATCAATAAAGCCGAAGGCGAAAAGCGGGCCCGCATACTTGAGGCCGAGGGCATGGCCGAAGCCAAAATAAAAGTGGCCGAGGGCGAGAAGCAATCCATAGCCCTGGTCTCCGACACCGTGGCGCAGTACTCCAATCCGGCCAATTATCTTATCTCAATAAAATATATTGAAGCCTTGCAGAACATGACTCAGGGCAAAGATGACAAACTGGTTTATATACCTTATGAAGCCACGGGCATACTGGGAGCCGTGGGCGCGGTGAAGGAACTAGTGGCGCGTAAAGACGGCGATAAATCCGTAGGCATTCACAAGCTCTTTGAGGGAGAAGGCGGCAAAGGTAAATAATTATAACATTATAACCATTCGCAAAAACCCTCTCCCCGCAAAGGGAGAGGGTTTTTGTTTAATTCATTATTTCAAAGGGCTTCGCGCTCCGTTACGGTATTAAAATTTTTACTACTTTTTGTGATTTTTTAGCATTGCCTCTGGTCGGGTTCAGCTCCATTATCGCGTAATACAGTCCGCGCGCTACTCTCTTCCCGTTATTATTCGTCCTGTCCCACTTGCATCTTAACGCAAAGTTCCT
>JAIRLH010000183.1 GCA_031259485.1 Elusimicrobiota bacterium | reverse complement strand
ACGTTCGTCACATCCACCTGTATCGGGATCTGCTGGTTCCCAGGGTACACTATCGTGTGCTGTATGTCCACGTCGCTCGTGCTTACCCCGTCCCCTGGCCATTTGCTTGATATCGTCGTTCGGTACCCAAACTGCCCGTTGCTCTTGCCAAACTCCCCGTCTATCTCATACGCCCCGTCCCACGGCGCACAAAAGCGCAACCTCGTCTCTCCATTGATACAGGCTTCCTTGTCAAATTGAACGTTGGTGGGGTTAAATTTTGTGCACGTATCCTTACATGCAGTCCCGGCATCACTTATACCGTCTGGTACCAGAAAATCTACAGCTCCTCTTTTCTTGTTGCCACAGTCGCCGTCGAGATCAACTGTGCCATCATCTTTACAGCATTCGCAGCAACTGCCTCCACCTTTAAACTCTCCATTTAACATGATTTTGTATGCGCCAACGCCGCGGCACATTGCATTGTCAATTTTTTCCTGCGCGGGGTACAAAGCAATGGTACGGATCGGCGGCGCGGAATCAGGATTATAAGGATTGGCATTCTTTTGATATTTAAAAATCTCAAAAAGAACGGTTTGTATCGGGAACGACCCGCTGCCCTGATACATGGTTCCCGCGCTGCTGCCTTCCGGCGGCTGTACCTGGCGCACGGGATTGGAGCAGGTTACCTCACCGCATATCGTTAAACAGTGGTTGGGGTAACGGTATTTGTTAGTACCAGTAGTGGGGTTATTATTGGCCGTAGGCTGGTCAAATTCTATCAAGGCGGCTTTTACCCATTGGTCCTCAGAACTATTGCTTGGCGAAACATCAGCTCCGTTATAAAAAGAACGGTCGTGCTTTGTGCCGCTGAAAGGCATGCCGCCTGCGGCCTTATAGTCATCAGTGCCATCATTAGGATAATACTTAGGATCTATTTGACATTGATACGCACTTGATAGGTCAGGGGTAGGGGAAGGCTTGGTGGCGTCTGGATAAGCCACAAAGTTATTTGTTACCATCGCGGTCTGCGCCGCCGCGTTTTGCGGCGTAAACGCGGCAAAACCCAAAGCCAGCGTCAGCCCCGCGGCGAGATTAAAAAGGAATTTTAAATCTTGTCTTATATTTTTTTTCATAAATTTTAACCGGTGCGATTTTTTAATTTCTACGGCCTTTTAATTTTTTAAAACTATAATGTCAAATCCTTCGCGATGACGGCAAAAACATAATCATAGTCTGCCTATATTACAAAATACTAATATCTTATACATTATACATTTTAACGCGCATTAATACGCTTAATACTTATTTTTGCAACTTTTAATCCGCTTGTCAATAGATTTGTCGGCTCGCCACATATATTGCGTTCTTTAAACTTAAGCGCAGGACAAACCTTTTTTAAGATTTTCCAGATTTTTAATCATGAACTGTTTATACGTAACGCCTTCGTCAAAATCTTTTTTGGTTATGTGCTCTATGGTGTATAAATCCAAAAGACGCGCGCCGGTTTCGGCCGCGACGACGCGGGCCAGCTCGGGGCTGATTGCCTCCTCGGTAAAAATATATTTTATTTTTTTGGCTTTGATTTCTTTAATCATCGCGGCGGTTTGGCGCGGCGAGGGCTCCGCCTCAAAAACCGCGCCGGCGAGCGGTTTGAAAATAAGATTATAATCCGCCGCGAGGGAATCAAAAGCATTGTGCCCTATGTGGTATATGACGCGGGTTTGGCAGTCGGCAAGCGATATTTTAAAAAGCCTGTCAAGCATTTGCGTTTCGCGCGCAAAGTCCGCCGCGTTTTGGGCCAGCCTGCGCTCTAGCTGCGGGCGCTTGCGCGCAATATAAGCGGCCACGTTTTCCGCCATCGCGGCCGCATTGTCAAAGGACAGCCACGCATGCGCGCCCGCGCCGGCCGTTTCGCGCGGCAGATTGTAAGCCAAAGCTATGGCCCTGCCGTCGGAGACTTGCATTGCCCACGGCTCCGCGCGGCCGTTGAGAAAAAAGAAAAAATCCGCCTCTTTTATCCGCACGGCAGTCTGCGGCGCGGGCTCAAAAGAATGCGGTTCCGCGCCCGGGGGGACAAGCATGTTTAACCGCGCGCCGGTATCACCGAGCACTTCGCGCGCTATGGCGTATACCGCATAGCCCGAAGCCAGCACTTTAAGGCCTTCCTCCCGCGCGCCTTGCGGTTTGCCGCAGGCGCAAAAAAACAGCGCCGCGGCAATTGCCGCAGCGACGCCGTTTTTAAAATTCGCGTCCGGTTTCATAAACTTAAACGATGCCCAAAGCCTTGCCGCATTTTTTGAACGCGGCGGAGGCTTTTTCAAGGTCTTTGATTTCGTGGCCGGCGGTGACTATCGTGCGCAGGCGCTCCTTGCCCTGCGGTACGGTTGGGAAGCCGATGGCCAGCGCGAATACGCCTTCTTCAAACAACATAGCGCTAAGCTTTGCGGCCTTTCGCGTATCGCCGACCATTACGGGCGTGATAGGCGTTTGGCTGGCGCCGGTGTCAAAGCCGGCTTTTTTAAGCTCTTCCTTAAAAAACTTTGTATTGTCCC
>JAIRLH010000150.1 GCA_031259485.1 Elusimicrobiota bacterium | reverse complement strand
CCCAAGACATAACAGCCGTGGTTTCCCGTCCTTGCGGACGGGAAACGCTCGGCACAAAACATCAGGGTAATTAATCCGTATGCTTTGTGCCTTATAACGTGCTGTTCTTGGACTTCAATTTTGCCTTTGATTTCTCAAAAGCTCTCCTTGTTCTTCACAAGGTTCCAAAAACAGAATCAAATTTTAACAGGCCGTTTAAGCCCGCATTTAACTGCTTATTCCTTTTACAGCTTACTACTTTTATACTAAATTTATATTGCAAGCGCAATATTGTTTTACCGCTTAATATACGATGAAATATCCCGTCAGCCTGCGGCGTCCACCCCTTTATTTATAAAGGGACGGCAGGCGAGGCCTGACGGGATATTTGCCGTTATAAAATAAGCAAAGGCCGCTTTGCTTCGCAAAACGAGATTCCAGCGAACGAACTTTATTTTTTAGAATCTCTAACGAGGGTCAATAATTTTGGCAGTATCTGGTGCAAATCACCCACAATGCCGTATTTGCAAACATTGAATATAGGCGCGCTGCCGTCTTTGTTTATAGCGATAATGACCTCGCTGTTTTCCATACCCACGACGTGCTGCACCGCGCCGGAAATGCCGCATGCCATATAAAGTTTTGGTTTCACAGTGACGCCGCTCTGGCCCACCTGATGGTTTTTGGGCTTCCAGCCCGCGTCAATCGCGGCGCGGCTCGCGCCCACCGCGCCGCCGAACTCGGCGGCGATTTCGTTGATTAGGCGGAAGTTCTCCGCAGTTTTCAGGCCGCGCCCGCCTGATATTACTATCTGCGCCTCGTCAATGTTTTCAACTTCGGCGGAGGCGTCTATTTCTTTCTTCAGAATACGCACTTTGGCGGCGGAGGCGGGCACAGGCGCAACCTCCCGCACAATCTGCGCCGTTTTCCCCGCGCTTACCGCCGCGCGGCCCATGACATTGGGGCGCACGGTCGCCATCTGGGGGCGGTGGTTGGGGCACAAAATATCGGCCATGATATTGCCGCCGAAAGCCGGCCGCGTCTGCACCAGATTTCCGTTTTTAATTGAAAGGCCGGTGCAGTCCGCCGTTAAGCCCACATGTATTTCCGCCGCTATGCGCGGCGCCAAATCGCGCCCGATATAGGTGGAAGGATACAAAACCGCCGAAGGCTTATATTTCTTTATCAAAGTTATCACGGCGTTTGCATAAGCCGCCGTGTTATAATCCGCGTAAGCGGGGCCCTCAACGCTGTAAATAATATCCGCGCCATAGGCCGAAATCTCGGCGTACAAACCGGAATTGTTCGCGCCTACCGCGACGGCGCACAGCTTTTCGCCCAGCTCGTTTGCAAGCTCGCGGCCTTTGGTAAGCAGCTCAAGGCTGACGGGGCGGTTTTTAAGCACGCCTTTATCGTTAATGACTTCAACAAAAACCCATATTCCTTTATAGCTTGCCAAATCCGCGCCTGCCGCCGCGCGTTGCGGCATTTGCAACGCTTTGACGGGGCACGCGCTCACGCATGCGCCGCACAAAGTGCAGGCCGGGCCGCAGACGGCTTTTTTATCAACAAGGCTCAACGCGCCGAACGGGCAAACCGGCACGCATTTGCCGCAGCCGATACAATTTGGGAGAACGTTTATCATTTAATTACCCCCTCCTTTTTGAGGATTTCTATAAGGGTATCTGCCAGCTCGCCCGCGGAGCCGCTGAAAATCTGCCCCTTGGGCCGCGCGGGCGGAGGGAAAATCCTGTCAACCCTGGTCGGACTGCCTTCAAGACCCAGTTTTTTGGGGTCCGCGCCGATTTGCGCCGCGGTCCAGACTTCAAGCGGCTTCTGCTGCGCTTTAAACGCGCCCATTAAAGAAGGATAAGCGGGCGCGTAATCAAAAGGCATGGTCATGGTTATGAGGGCGGGCAAATCCGCCTCCATAAGCTGGTGTCCGCCGTCAATTATTTTGCCGGCTCTCACGACGCGGCCTTCAATATCCGCGCTGTCGCAGAAGGTAATTTGCGGTATATCCAGATGATAAGCTATGCCCGGGCCGGTTTGGGCGGTGTCGCCGTCAATGGCCATCTGGCCGCACATAATCAAATCAAAGCCGCCGGTTTTGCGTATTGCCGCGGCAAGCGCGTAAGAGGTGGCCCAGGTGTCGGAGCCCGCGAAAGCGCGGTCGGACAGCAAAATGCCTTTATCCGCGCCAAGGCCCAAAGCCAGACGGATAACGCTCACCGCCTGCTGCGGACCCATTGAAAGCGCGGTTATATTTGCTCCGGTTTTCGCTTTGATTTTCAAAGCCTGAGAGAGCGCAAAATGGTCGTAAGGGTTCAATATGCTCGGCACGCCGGCGCGCACCAGCGTGGAGGTCTTGGGGTCAACCTTGACTCTTGTTGAATCCGGCACCTGTTTGATGCAAACTATAATATTCATTTATTTTTCTTTCTCCGTCTCCGTAATATTAAAACTGGTTTTTGCCATAGGACTATTAGTTTGTCATTGTGCGGCCACAGGCCCGCACAATAACATTTTATTTAGTCGCTTTGGGGCGGAGGCCTCTACGCCTGCCGCCGCTTTTGTGAAAATAAGTTTGAAACTATTTAATTCCCGCCAATTCTTTTTCAATCGCTTTTTTGACTTCTTCGTATTTCTTATCCTGCTCCGCCGCTTTTGAAATCCATTCG
>JAIRLH010000135.1 GCA_031259485.1 Elusimicrobiota bacterium | reverse complement strand
GTTTTCAAGCGACCACAGCATACGCCCCGACATTGAAGGCAAATCCTCCAGCAGCCATTTAGGCGGGGAGACTTTCACTTCCTTCCCAGTGCACACGCTGGTCGTCATGCTTTTGCTTTCAGCCGGCTGGGAAGGGTCAAGGAAGACATAAAGTATGCGCAGCTTTTCCCTCGCGCAGGCGACATACTGCGCCTGCTTGTGCGTGAAGACGTCCTTGCGCGCCTGCGCCTTAAGCGCGCAGGGCAACAGAAAGAATGCGGCAAGAATAAGCTTTAATCTTTTCATTTTTGTTTTTGCTGTCAAATTATTTCACACACTCTCTCCGTCAGCATCGCGGGGCGGAGAGAGGGAATTTTTATTCTATATCCCTTTATATTCCTGCACTTCGCGTTTTTTGAAGGTACTCTCGGGCACGTCCATGCCTTTGGCCCTGAATTCTCGGTAGAATTTGGGCATCTCGCCGGTTGAATTGAATATGCCGTCCACCTTGCCTTCTTTATTTACGCCCGTCTGAATATAGCGGAACAAATCCGTGCTTTGTATGGCCCCGTCCTTCTGGCCGTGGATTTCCGTGACATAAGTAACCTTCCTGCTGCCGTCGGAAAACCTTGAAAGCTGAACTATCATGTTGACGGCGGAGGAAATCATTTCGCGTATGGCCCATATCGGCAAATCCGCGCTGGCCATCATGCACATGGCCTCCAAACGGGTGAGGCCGTCGCGCGGCGTATTGGCGTGGATTGTCGCCAGCGAACCTTCGTGTCCGGTATTCATGGCCTGCAACATGTCCAGCGCTTCGGAGCCGCGGCACTCGCCCACCACAATGCGGTCGGGCCTCATGCGCAGGCAGTTTTTGACCAAATCTTTAATTGTGATTTCGCCCTTGCCTTCAACGTTCGGCGGCCTGGACTCCAGCGACACCCAGTGCTCCTGCTGCAGCCGCAGTTCCGCCGTGTCTTCCACGGTGACTATACGCTCGTCCTGCGGGATATAGCTTGAAAGCGCGTTCAAAAACGTGGTTTTGCCGGTGCCGGTGCCGCCGCAGATGATAATATTTTTGCGCAGCTTTACGCAGCTTTCAAGGAAGAACATCGTAGGCCTGTCTATGGTGCCGAAGCGGTAATAATCTTCCGGCCCGAAAGGTTTTTGGGAGAAGCGCCTTATCGTCAGCGACGGCCCCGACACCGCGAGCGGCGCGATAATCGCGTTCACGCGCGAGCCGTCTTTAAGACGCGCGTCGACCAGCGGTATGGATTCGTCTATACGCCTGCCCAGCGGGGCTACGATGCGTTTTATAACCTGCACGACCTGGTCGTTGTTGCGGAATTTATAACGCGTTAAGGTCAGCTTGCCCTTCTGTTCTATGAAAATCTTGTCATAGGCGTTTACCATGATTTCCGTGACGGAAGCGTCCCTCATCAGCGCTTCAAGCGGGCCCAGGCCCAGGATTTCGTCAAGAAGTTCGTCTATAAATCTTATCTTCTGATCGCGGGAGAGCTGCAAATTAGCCTTTTTGCGAAGCACTTCGTCTATGATGACGGAAACGCGCTTTCTGGTCTGCTCGTTCTGGCTGCCTTCCTCGCTTATTACTATGCGCTCCACTTCCAGCGTTTTTATGACGTCCTTGTGCACCTGCTGCTTAAGGTCGTCCCAGTAGGAAAGCTCTCCCTCGTTCGCGTCAAAATGTCCGGCTTTGCCGCCGGCGGCCGCAGGCGCCGTCGCCTCCCATATGCCTTTGGCGGAGGAGACGAAATCGCTGTCGCGCACGGTTGTAGTCCAGTTTTTATCGGCGGAGGCGGTGTCTTCTATCGCTTTGAGGATGGGTTTTAAGCCTTCCTGCACCCACAGCGAACTGCGGTTTACGAGAATTTCTATTTCGCGTTTGTTTGAGGATTCAAAAACGCTCTCCTCCCACGTCAGGTATACCAGGGGCTCGCGGCCGAGTTTTATAAAAAACTGGTTTACCTCCTCGTGGTTTATCGCGCCCGGGAGATTGTACTGGTTGCAGATAATATCCAGCCTGTCTATGGGAAAATGCATTTCCTTAAAATCCGTGAACATTGAAATCGCCGTCGTCAGATGCGAACGCGTGCAGTTGGATACCCAGAATATTTTATCGGCCACGTCAAAAGCGAAAGACTCCATCGGGAAGCTGGAATCCACGTCCAGAAATATATCAAATGTCTGGTGCAGACGCGAAAGTATGGGCAGCAGAACTTTGGGGGAAATTAAAGAGACCTCCTGCCTTGTGTTGCCAAGCGGCAGTACGCCCACGCCCACCTGCGTCATGGAAACCTTGCCGCGCAGCAGGCCGCCGGCAATGGCTATCGCGCCGGAACCCAAAGCCCGCACTAAATCAGTCACGGAAACCGGTTTTTTTATGCCCAGATAAAAGCCGTGCTCCTGCCTGGCAAGCGGGTCAAGCGGCACTATAAGCACAGGCCTTTTTTGCTGCTCCGCCCAGGCTATGGCAAGATTAAGGACAAGCGTCGTCTTGCCCACGCCTTCCTTGGGGCCGGTAAAAGCGACGACTCTAGGGGTGCCGGCAAGGGTTTGCGTATCGTCCATTGCGCTACTCCACTATTTCAACGGTCAGAAAGAGGAACAGAGACCGCTGCTCCTCCACAATGCTTTTGCTTTTGAAAAGCAGGCCGATTAGAGGTATCCTGCCCAGAAAGGGCACCCTGTCCTCCGCTACGCTGCGGCTGCTGCTTTTTAAGCCGCCGATTACGAGCGTTTCGCCGCTGTTAAGCTCCACCTCGCTGCGCAGGAGGCGGGTGTTCATCGAGGGCACCGAAGTCCCGTTTAATACCACGGGTTTTGAGTAATCCGGGTTGGAAAGCTCCAGCTCAAGCTGCACCACTATAATCTTGCCGCGCTCGGGGATTATCGTCGGCAGCACGTCAAGGCGTATGCCGTAATTTTTAAACTCAACGCCGGCGGACCTGTCTTCCACCTTAGGATACGGTATTGAACCGCCCGCCGAAAAATTCGCGCTGGTATTGGTGCGCGCTATAACCTTGGGATTGGAAAGGATTTGCGCCTTGCCCTCCGTCTCCAAAAGTCTTAAGCGCGTCTGCAAAAGAGACTTCCTTTCAAAATCTCCAAGGGAAAAAATGCCGGGTATATCCTTCTCGCTGAAGTCTATGACCTGATTCCAGGCGAAGCCCTTTTCGGTCGTAAGCGAACCGCTGATTTCCACTATGTCCGCGCTTACGGCCACAAGGTCGGTCTTTTTGGCCGCATTTGCGATACCGCCGCCCGCGCAGATAAGAGAAACCGCCAAAGCCGTCGTAAAAATTTTTAAACTTGTTTTCTTGTTATTCATATTTTAATTTCCCTGTTAGAATTTCAAAATTGAAATCTCCTCTCTTACTGGAACAGCTTTGAAAAACTGGATATTTCTAGCGGGGTAAGTTTCGTATCGCCGGCGGACCTTACGGTAATCGTTATCTCGCCTTCTTCCTTGGCAAGGGCGAGATATTGCGCCTCAATCGGGCTGAGGGCAAGGCTCAGCGCGGAGCGGTCCGTAAAGGCCGAGGCGTCGGCTTGTCTGTTCGCGTTCTTTTCTCTGCCGGCGGCGTCCATGCCCTGGCCCAGGTTGTTGCCCACGCCCAGCACGGATACGTCCTGCAAAATAGTGGCCGTCATTTTTTCCTTGCCGCCGCTTTTCAGCACGGCGTCAAAAGTAAGCAGCACGTCGACTTTATCATTGGGCTTTATCAGGCTGATTACGTTATTGTCAACATTCAGAATAAACGCCCTGAAATTGGGCAGCACGCGCAGGCTTATGCCCGATTCGGGGCTTAAACTCATCAACGCGGATTTGGTCACCTGGCTGCCGCGCGGGATATCAATGCGCGTCACAAGGTTTTCTATATTGGATAAATCGGCCCCTCTATAAGCGTCCTTCTGCACATAAGCGACGGGGATTTGCTGTTCTTTGACATAACCCTTTATCATCTGGCGGCCTTCTTTGATGTCCTGCTGGGCGACGAGCACCGTCTCCATCGCCTGGGTTTTACGTATCTGGCTCTGCGCGAGATACAGCACAAACCAGTATAGCAAAGCGGCTACGAAAGCTATAAAAAACGGCATCATAACACTTTTCTTGTTCATCTTACAAAGCTCCTTACTGCGTTTTTAAATATAAAAATTGTACTTACTCGTCTTTAGCCGTCATTGCGAGGCCAGCAAAGGCCTTTCAACGGGCATGCGCGTCAAAACGGTTATCCTTTTTATGCCCAGCCTTTTGGGCTCGTCCGCAAAAATATAACTTGTCAAAGGATACGACAAGTCCACGCGGTACGTAAGCGCCACAATCAAGTCCTCGTTGACATGCTTCTTATACTGCTCGTCAATGCCGGTCATCTGCAAATCCGCCTTGAAGGCTATTCCCTGCGATTTTCGCAGACCGACGATTTTTATCAGCGCTTCCTTCATCTTGCCGTTGATTCTTGATTTATCGGCCGCGCCGCTCGGCTTCCTTACGCCCACCATCGCGCCCACGCGGGCGAGCTCGTAAGAAATATGATTGGCGATAAGAGTGTGATAGGCGATATTCCCCATCTCCAGTATCACGAAAATTATCATCATAAAGACGGGGAGTATGAACATAAGCTCAATTACAGTCTGCCCGTCATGTTTCTTAACAAGCATCAAACCTCTCCTGCATTGCGGTTTCGCGCCATGCGCGCTTTATTTGTCATACCGCGCGAAGCCGCAGTATCCGGTCGTTTTATGGATTCCGCGAGTTCGCTTCCGCACAATGACGTCCTTCTCTTTCACTCCCCGCGGTGACAAAGCGGCCCGATTCGGTTTAAATTGTGCCGGCCTGGCCCATAATT
>JAIRLH010000101.1 GCA_031259485.1 Elusimicrobiota bacterium | reverse complement strand
CCCAACGCTTTATCGTTGTATCTATATAAAGCGGCTCAAGTTCTATTCCATAGCAAACACGTTTTGACTTTTCGCAGCCAATCAACATGCTGCCGGAACCTAAAAAGCTATCCAGCACTATATCGCCGCTTTGAGTGATATCCAAAATGGCATCCCATATCAGCTCTACAGACTTAACCGTAGGGTGCAGCTTAAGAAGTTCTTTGTTTTTCCCAAAATAATTTACACCGCGTAATCCCAAACATTTGTGCGATACCTGCCGTGTATGCCCAACTTAACATTACTCATATGCGGCTCCGCGCCGTTTTTGTAAACGAAAACAAGCCCATGCTTTGAACGATAAAATGAATCCATTCCCGCATTTGTTTTATTCCATACGCAAAGGTTCTTAAATTCATCATAAATACGCCCACCTCGCGTAATATGGATCAGACAAGCAAAACCACTATGAGGTCTATAAGGAAACGCTTAAAATTATACTGGTAATTTGTTTAAAATTTTTAAAAGAAGTCCTTCTTTCTTATCATCGGTATCAAAACCGAATTCAAATTCACCAATTTTAGGGGTTAAATTTATTTTTGGATTTTCATTAGTAAGAAAAGAAGTATATATATCAAAATATGCTCCTTCCTCAATATAATTATCAATATCTAGACCGCAAAAGTAACACATAAAACCATCTGCCCAAAACTCACATGGAGCCAAACCATCATAACCTATTTTAACTTTGTACTCTCCGATATTTCCACAAATAGGACAAGGAACTGCTTTGATACGATTTCTAGGGTTATACCATAACTTCTTATATTCGCTTAAGGTATATTTGTCATTTTTAGAAATATTTTCCCAATCACTTTTGTATTTTTTTATCATATCTTTTATATAATTTTTATAAAAATCCATTGGATTGGGAGTATCTAAAAAGCGAAATTTATCTCCTGCTAAATTAACATTTTTTATTCCCAATATTTTTGATAAAACATTAATTATTTTAGGCATTTCGTTAGTCATGAAATCAAAAACATCATTATATTTATGACGAATTAGGCTGGCATGTTGAATAGTATTTCTATAATCTCCCAGCTTCTTCAAAGAATTCTTAACGATATCAACTTCAGGAAAAAGAACTCTAACTATTTCAAAGCAGCCCTCAAACCCTATTGTTGGAAAATCCTTTGAATAATCATATATTAGAGCATACTTTTTATCATATTTTTCTCTATTTACAATACTAATAGGGTCATAAATAACAATTATAAATTTGAGAATTCTCTCTACCCCTGCATAGCCAAACAGTAGGCAATCTAACAATTCCCGTGAATATAATTTTATAAAAGATTTCGTTATAAAATACCGGGCTTCATAAAAATACTCTTTTGCCCAATCAATTATTCTCATTTCAGGATATTCTTTATTCATATTTTTATCCAGCTGTATTTATCTCCTCCAAAAATACTTTTGCGTATTTTTGCAGTTTGAAGGCGCCTACGCCGCTTATGTTTGCAAAATCTTCCGGCGTTCTGGGTTTAAACGCGGCCATTTCCATAAGCGTTTTATCGCTGAAAACAATGTACGGCGGAATATTATCCCGCTCAGCCAGAATACGGCGAAGTTTGCGGAGTTTTTCAAAAAGGGAAGTATCCGCGGCGGGCATTTGCGCGGACGGCTGTTTCCTTTTCTCTTTTCTCGTCAGCGGTTTGGCAAATTTACGCAGCTCAACTCTCTCCAGCCCTTTTAAGACCGGCCAGGCCGCTTCGGTAAGCGTAAGCGTGGAATGCTCCATATCCATCTTTACCAACCCCGTCACCACAGCCTGGCCGGAAACGGCCCTCCACTCGTTTTCGCCGCAATCCTTGCCTATGCCGTAAGTGGACAAAGCGCCGTGGTTAAATTTTTTTATCTTTTCCGTTTCTTTGCCGAGTAAAATATCTATAATGTGCTGCGCGCCGAAAGCATAACTCTGCCCCGTTACGCGGAAAACGCAGGACAGAAATTTCTGCACATTAACCGTGGCGTCATAAGTCTGCGGCGGGGTGAGACAGTTATCACACGCGTTACACGGCGCGCGATAGTCCTCGGCAAAATAACCGAGCAGCATTTTACGGCGGCAGTCCGCGCTTTGTGCGTAAGCCGTAAGCAGTTTGAGCTTTTGACGCTCAAGGATTTTCTGGGCTTCGGGCGCGTTGGAAACTTCAATAAAATTGCGCAGCTGCGCTATGTCTTTTACGCCGTAGAACATCGCCGCGTCCGCAGGCAGGCCGTCGCGGCCCGCGCGCCCCGTTTCCTGGTAATAGGCTTCAACGCTTTTGGGCAAATCCATATGAATGACAAAGCGCACGTCCGGCTTGTGTATTCCCATGCCGAAGGCGTTTGTGGCGCACATAATAATACCTTCTTTTTTGGTAAAAATATCCTGATTTTTACGCCGTATCTCCGCGTCAAGCCCGGCGTGATACGCAAGCGCGTTATAACCTTTCTCGCTTAAAAAATCCGCAAATGTTTCCGCGCGTTTTCTGCTCAGGCAGTAGACAATGCCGCTGTCCGAGGGATGTTTTGTTTCTATAAAACTAAGCAGCTGCTGTTTCTCTTTATCTTTTATGGCGGCGGCGTAAGTGATATTGGGGCGGTCAAAGCTGGATATAAAAATCTCGGCGTGCGGCATGTTAAGATTCTTTACAATATCTTTTCTGGTCATGGCGTCCGCCGTGGCGGTAAGGGCGAGCAGGGGCACCTCGGGGAAACTTTGCCGCAGGATTTTGAGCTGCATATATTCCGGCCGGAAGTCGTGCCCCCACTCCGAAATACAATGCGCTTCGTCAACTGCAAAAAGTGAAATTTTGACGCGGCTTAAAGTTTGCAAAAAACCTTCCGCGCAGATTTTTTCCGGCGACACATAAAGCAAATCCAGCCCGCCGCCCAGCAAAGTTTCGTATATTTCCCGCGCCTGCGCCGGCGTAAGCATTGAGTTTAAAGCCGCCGCTTTTATGCCGAGGTGCTTCAGCGCGGAAACCTGGTCCTGCATGAGAGAAATGAGCGGCGATATTACCACCGCGGTCCCGTCCAGGCAGAGCGCGGGTATCTGATAGCAGAGGGACTTTCCCCCGCCGGTAGGCATAAGCGCAAGAGCGCTGCCGCCCCGCATGATGCAATCAATGACAGCCCCCTGCAGCCCGATAAACGAGCGGTACCCGTAAACTTTATTGAGAACCTGCCGCGGAGTCATTTTAGACATAATTATATTTAAGCATTTATTGAAGGCGGGGAGTAATCCCGCCGCTTTCCTGCGCCGCGCGGGCGGGGGCTGATTTTTTTGTAGAATATAAACGGAGGGCTTTATGGATAAAACTGGGATTTTATTTTTGCTTTCTTCGGCAATAACAAACGCGATTGCAAACGGCTTTCTTAAAACGGCTTTTGCCGGCAATGCAAATATCTTCGGCGACGGCCTTATAAAAGGTCTGATAAAAATAGCCGCCAACCCTTACGCTGTGCTGGGCGCAATATTGTTCGGCGTTTCGTTTCTATTTTTCGGCAGCGCGCTGGCGCGGGTAAATCTGTCTTCGGCTTATCCTTTTATGGCTGGCACGGCATTTTTGCTGATATTCCTTATTTCCGCGCTATTCTTTAAGGAGCAGATAAATATCTGGAGCGCGTTTGGCGCTTTTTGCATAATCTCCGGCATAATTCTTATCAGCGTTAAGGGATAATAAAAAATATTTGCAAACGCGGCCTGTATTTAGTATATAAAATAGTAGCATATACACCAATACACGAGGACACGCAAATGCAAAATAATAAAAGAGCCTTTACTCTGATTGAATTATTGGTCGTCGTATTAATTATCGGTATTCTCGCCGCTATCGCTTTGCCGCAGTACAACAAAGCCGTGGAAAGAGCCCGCATTTCGGAAGCCGTTACAAACCTGAAAGCCATAGCGGAAGCAAACAGGCTGCACTTTCTCGTAACAGGTTCTTACGCGCAAAATATTTCGGACCTTGATATAA
>JAIRLH010000074.1 GCA_031259485.1 Elusimicrobiota bacterium | reverse complement strand
GATTAAAAAATAAAATAATTATCGCTTTTTGCGTTTGGACGCAGCATAAAATGAACTGCAAAAGTTATTAGAAGCCGAGTATTTTACATAATTTCTTGCCTTCGTCAGTAACCCCTACGCATTCTCTGCGTCCGGGGTAAGAAGACTGATGATTCAGCCAAACTCTATAATAAAATTTATAATTGCTGCGGACTTTGCATTGATCCCAAACTGGGGAATAACCGGGACAATAATAAATCATAATATAAAGACCTTCCGGACCAATAACGATACCACCGCTGTCACCCAATTGGTCTATCATAAAATATTTATCACAGGCAATTACGTTATTGCCAAATAAATTACAATTCTCTTTAAAGTCCCAATCCAGCTTTGTCATATCGGTAATATAAGCGCCGTTTACAAGATAATAAAGTTCGTGCGCTTTTTTCAAACTCTCCGCCACGCCTAGTACATTTGCAAAACGCGCTTTAAAAACAGTCTGCCGGTACTGCGGCAAAGCAATAGCTGCCAGAATGCCGATGATTAAAACAACGAACAGTAATTCAATCAGAGTAAAAGCCTTTCTGTTGTTATGCATGGTGATATCCTCGTATCATTAGAAATATATTTCTATTTTTTATACCAAATATCATATGCTTTTACAATACTTTTTACATTACATATAAATTTTATATCATGCCAGAATGCTTTAATCGCGTATCCGCCGGCACATTCCCGCCATAACGCTTCGCGGGAATGACAAAAAAGAGACCTCTGCCCCTTACGGCAGAGGATTTAAAAAGGAAAAAACGCTACGGATATCTTACGCCGGCCAGGGGATTACTTCCACCGTAATCCCGCCGCGGCGTGCGGCGGCGAGCAACTTGTCTATAATCTTCTGTTCCGGCAGCGTAAAACCTTTTATGCGCTTCAAATTCCAATATACCTTCGCGCCCCGCGGCAGCCGCATCAAGCGGTCAATAAAATAATCCGTGCCGATAACGGTATCGTCCCTCCGCGTAATATCGGCGAAGGAGGAAACTTTTGTCGCCGTCTCAAAAAGGCTGTAAGCCCAGTCCAGCCCGTTATGCCAGGAATACATTTCATAAGAGCTTTGCGGCGCGGGCGCGCTGATGTCGCTGATGGGGTTCAGGCTGCCCACTTCAAAACGCGGCGCGGCGCACGCGCAAAGCACAGCGGCAACAGCGGGCAAAATCACAAAAAGACGTTTCATACGGGTTTCCTCACATTTATTGTTTTGGGGTGCAGCCTGACCCTCTGCGCGACATACGGCGGCCACGGCGCGGGCGCGCCCTGTTTGTCCACGCTGACCAAAGTAGTGGTACCGTAATTTATCAGCCGGCCGTCCTGTTTGGTTATATGATATTCATAAATCAGGCGCACGGGCGTAAGCTCAACCGCTTTGGCGGAAACTTCCAGCTCGTCCCCGTAAAAGGCGGGGTATTTGTAAAAAATTTCCTGGTGGCTCACCACTATATAGCAACCGTCTTTCATAAGCTGTTTGACGGTCAGACCCGCCTCCTCCAGCTCGGCGGTGCGGGCTTCCTCGTAAAAGCGCAGATAGTTTGCGTGGTAAACAACGCCGCCGCAGTCAGTGTCGTAATAATAAATTTTGCGTTTCATTTTTTCGGCTCCCCTAAAAAATAATATCATTTTATGTTAAAATTATGTTATGGAAAACAAAGCGAAAAAAGAAAATAAAGGTGATTTGTTTTACTCCCTGCAGATAGCGGGCGTTGTCTCCGCGGCGCTGCTTTTGGCTTTTCCGGTTTATCTTTATATAGCAAGAGCCAATAATATCGGCGGGGCCATATCGCAGAGCAGGCTGGATTCTTTCACCTCCTCCACGGCGGAGATTAAAGCGCCTACGAGCCCCCTGCGGACGTCTTCCGGCGCGCAGGCCGCGGGCCTTACGCTTGGCAGCAAATACAGCGACGCAGGAGCGGCAATATTAAGCGTTTCCCCGCAGAATATCGCGAGCCTTACCGCCGAAGATTTCAGAATAATAGGCGAAACGCCTTTCAGCCTTATGAATACGGTCGCCGGCAATCAGGGCGTGCCCAGCGTAGTGGCCGTGGTGTTTGACAACCGAAACGTGGTAAGCGCTTTTTTAAACCGCCCTGCTACTCAGGAGCTGCTTAATGACCCGCAGAAATTAATCGCCATGATAAAGAGCAATGATTATATTATTGAAAGGTTCTTCGCCAATCCCGCGGTATCGCAAACGCTCAAGAACGAATCTATGATGCTTGCCGTCAACAACAGCATTTTGTTCAGCAATATTTTGCAGTCCAAGACGGGGCAGTATTTCATCAAAAATCCGCGCGAGGCGCGGCAGCTGGTAAACAATAATAAAACGCTTGCCCCGCTTTTGAAGAACGAAAGCCTGCGCAAATTCATGGAAATCAATCCGCAAACCAGAGCCGCGTCCGCGGCGTTTTACCAGTAATCCGGCGCGGTTACGGCGCGCGACGGCTAGAATATGACAGAAAATATCAAAAAGAAAATTGAAAGCCTTCGCGCGCGGATAGAATATCACAATAATCTCTACTACAACAAAGACGCGCCCGAAATTTCCGATTACGATTATGATTTGCTGTACTCTAAACTCAAAGAGCTGGAGGCCGCAAACCCGCATCACATTACAACGGATTCCCCCACGCGCCGAATAGGCGGCCGCGCGGCCTTTGCGCCGGCGCGCCACATAGTGCCCATGACTTCGCTGGATAATACTTATAACGAAGAAGAACTGCGCGCCTGGCACGCGCGCTGCGCAAAAACGCTGGGCATGGAAAAATTTGAAATGACTGTGGAAAGCAAAATTGACGGTCTTTCGTGCTCGCTGGTTTATGAAGACGGGGTTCTAAAGCGGGCCTCCACGCGCGGCGACGGCAAAACGGGCGAGGATATTACCGCCAACGCCAAAACCATAAAAACAGTGCCGCTTAAACTTAAAGCGCCCGTGCCCGCCGGCATTTTTGAAGTGCGCGGCGAAGTTTTTTTGCAGAAGGACGACCTTGAGTCCCTCAATAAAAAACAGCTTGACGCGGGTTTTCCGCTCTTTGCCAACGCGCGCAATGCCGCGGCCGGCAGTCTGCGCCAGAAGGACGCGGCTGTTACCGCCGAACGTCCGCTGAAATTTTTTGCGCATTCCTGCGGCGCCGGAGAAACGGGAGCCGCCTCCTTCAGCGAGTTTATTGAGAAGTGCAAAACTCTGGGGATACCAGTTTCTCCCGTGCGCCGCGTTTACAATGATATAGAAGCGGTTATAAAATTCTACCGCAGTTTTAAAGAACAGATACATCAGTTGGAATACGACGCCGACGGGCTGGTAGTGAAAGTAAATTCCTTTGAGCAGCAGCGTATTTTAGGCTTTACCGCTAAAAGCCCGCGCTGGGCCATCGCGCTGAAATATCAGGCGCAGCAGGCCCGCACCAAAGTCAAAAAAATAATTTTCTCCGTAGGGCGCACGGGCATTATTACGCCAGTGGCGGATTTGGAGCCGGTAAAACTCTCCGGCGTAATGATATCGTCAGCCACGCTGCATAATTTTGATGAGACGCAAAGACTTGGCGTAAAAGAAGGCGACGAGGTTATTATTGAACGCGCGGGCGAAGTGATACCAAAAGTCATTTCCGTCGCGCTCAGCGGCAGCGGGCCCAAAACGCTGCCGCCGGACAATTGTCCTGTCTGCGGCGCGCCGGCAAAGAAAGATGAGGGCGAAGTCGCCTATTACTGCCCCAATCCGGGCTGCCCCGCGCAAATCAAAGGCCGCGCGCGGCATTTTGCTCACCGCACGGCCATGGATATTGAAGGCCTTGGCGATGCGGCTGCAAGCCAGCTGGTTGACTTGGGCATAATCAAAGAGCTCAGCGATATTTACGCCCTCACGATGTTTGATTTAATGCGGCTGGATTTGTTCGGCGATAAAAAGGCCGATAATCTTTTGAAAGCGATAGAGCGCAGCAAAACCCGCCCGCTGGATAAATTTATTTACGCGCTGGGCATAGCGCATGTCGGCGACAAAACGGCCGAAATACTGGCGCAGGAATTCGGAGATATTGACAAGCTGGCGTGTGCTTCGGCGTCGGATTTGCAGAAAATTCCCGAAATCGGGCCCGTGGTGGCGCAGGCGGTTTATGACTTTTTCAATACCGCGCAGGTGGCGGCGGAGCTTAAGAAATTCAAGCAGGCGGGCCTGCGGCTTATGCCAGTTGCCAAAAAAGCCGGAGGAGTCTTGGAAGGTAAAACTTTTGTATTTACCGGCGGGCTTGAAACCATGACGCGCGAGCAGGCCGAAACTCTCGCTAAAGAAAACGGCGGCAAAGCAGGCGGCTCCGTTTCCGCAAAAACCTTCGCCGTAGTAGCCGGCGCGGAAGCCGGCGGCA
>JAIRLH010000043.1 GCA_031259485.1 Elusimicrobiota bacterium | reverse complement strand
GTACAGAATAAAAAAATCAAAAACACCGTTTTTGTTGAAAGCGGCGCGGAACTTAAAGGTTTCAGCAAAGTTATTTTGGATTTTGACGATAAGAGCGGGAAGTTTGTTTCCGCGCGGTCGCAATATATTGAACTTAAGCGCGGCAAATACGCGCCGGACGCCGCCGTCGCTGCCTATGCCGCGAAATTTTACGACGCGGGTTTGGATAAAGTTCTGGCAAAGGCTCTGAAAGATATCCCAAACCGCCCTACGGGCGGCAGCGGCGATATGGATACGCCCATGGGCAATTTGTTCGCCGACGTCATGCGCGCGCAAACCGGCGCGGACATAGCCCTGCACGGCAATTTGCGCGCGGGCATAGCCAAAGGCCCCGTTACAAAAAGATTGCTGTTTGAAATATATCCTTTCCCGAGCCGTATTGTTATTGCCCGCGCAGACGGCGCGTTTATAAAGAAATTTCTTTTAAAAACTTTAAAGAAGGACCGCAGCCAGTTCAGCTACGGCGGGCTTAGCGTCAGATATTCCTACGGCGATAAAAAAGCGCGCCTGCTGAAAGTGCTCATAAACGGCAATCCGCTGGATGAAGGAAAAACTTACGCCATTGCCGTAAGCGATTTTACCGCGGACGGGCGTGGCGCGGGATATATGTTCAAAAACTTAAGGGACAAAAAAATTTTCGGGGATAAAACGCTTAGTGAATTCTTTATTGACTACTTTGAGAGCAACCCCGCCAATGTGCTGCCGCCCAAAACCGGCAGAATAAAAAAAGAGAATTAGAGGAGAAGCGATATGTTCAAAAAACTCAGTCTTGCGGCGGCATTGTTTTTATTGCCGCTCATTGTCTTTTGCGAAACGATAAATATTTACCATACCAGCGACACGCACGGGTTTTACTTCCCGCGCGAAATCAACGGCAAGCGCGCAGGCGGTTTTGCGGCTTTGGCCGCGCTGCTCGCGCGCGACGGCGGGCCGCATTTGCTTTTGGATTCGGGCGATTGGACTTCCGGTACGGCAGAGGCTAAGGACAGCAAGGGCTATCTGTCCGTGCAATTTATGAATATGCTGGGGTATAATGCCTCAACCATCGGCAATCACGAGCTGGATTTTAAGGAAGACGCCATGCTTAAAAATATTGAGCGCGCAAAATTTGACATACTTGCCGCCAATATTTACGATACTAAACTCAAAGGCCTGCCCGCGCATGTAAAGCCTTTCAAAATTTATATGGCCGGCGGCAGGAAAATCGCGGTAATCGGAATTGCGAAGGATTTCGGCTCCTCTCAAAAACGCTTTAGAATATCAAAAGACAGGAAGGCTCTCAAAAAAGCTATGCGCCAGCTTGGCCCGCTGAAGCCGGACGCCGTTGTGCTGCTTGACCATAATTCCATAGACGATGACAAACACGACGATCCGAATTCTCCTTCCGAGCTGGTCAAAGGCATAGGCGGTATTGATTTGGTATTGGGCGGCCATGCGCATAAAATAATACAGAACGCGGTTATTGACGGCACGGTTTTTGTTGAAAGCGGCACGGCTTTGGACGGCGTAAGCAAAGTCTCGCTGGATTTTGAGGATAAAGGCGGCGGGCTTAAATCAATAAAATCCGAATATATAGAGCTTGACGTCTCCAAAACGGGCGAGGACTTTTATATCAAAGAATTTGCCGAGGCCAACCGCGATAAAGCGCTGGACATCGTAATTTCAAAAGCGAACGAAACCATTTTTAAATACCTGCCGCAAACTCCCGCAGCCGCGCAACAGACAAATAAACAAATAGATTCACCTTTGGCGAATATTTTTGCAGACCTGCTGAAAGACTATGCGGCCGCGGATATCGGCATTATAAACACCGGCAATATCCGCGACGATTTGCCGCGCGGCCCCATAACCAAAAGGCTTGTTTTGGAAATTTCCCCCTTTCCCAATAAAATTATGACGGTGGAAGTCAACGGCAATTTCCTCAGGAAACTTGTGCGCGACGCGCTCAAGGGCGACAAAAGCCTCTTCCAGTATTCCGCCAATATGCGGGTAAAATATATAATGAAAGGAAAAAAGAAACCGCGGGATATCGAGATAATGATTAACGGCGCGCCGCTTGACGGCAAAAAAATGTATTCTCTCGCTTTGTGCGATTATATCGCGCTCGGCAACAGCGAAGGTTATATGTTCAAAAAAATAACCGGCAGAAAGCCCGCCGGCAGTAAAACCGTCACCGATTTGTTTACGGATTATCTGCGAAAGAACCAGCAGGGCATAAAAGGCGCAAAAACTGGCAGAATAATAATGGATTAAAATGAGAGGTAAATTATTTTTCTTAATGCTTGCGTCGCTTGTTTTGGGCGCCTGCGCCAAGCCGGCCAGTCGTCCGGTGCTTACCATATATCATACAAACGATATACAGGGTTTTTACTGGGCGCGTCCAAACGGCGGAAACGGCAATAAAGAAACCGGCGGCCTAGCCGTCTTAAAGGGAATGCTTGATAAGCAGCCTGCCGGGTTTTTATTGTTTGATTCCGGCGACAGCTTTTCCAAAACGCAGGAAGGCCAGCTTGGCGGGCTGGAAAACGCGGTCAAATTGATGAACCTGCTCGGATATACGGCGGTTACTTTAAGCGCGGCGGATTTTGCGCTTGGCTGGGATAATATGGAAGCCGCTCTGGCCAGGGCGGATTTTTACGCGGTGGTCTCAAATATCCAAAATGCCGACGGCAGTCAGCCGAAACATATAAAAAAGTATATTTTTTTAGAACGCGGCGGCATTAAGACTGCGGTTTTGGGCCTCGCTTCAAAAAAGGCTTTCCCCAGAATACAACGCAACGCGGGCCTTAAAATTAACGATGAGCTTGAGACTTTAAAGGCCCTTATCCCTCTCGTACGTGAGGAAGGGGCGGATTTCATAATACTGCTCAGCAGCCTGGGGCTTGAGCTCGGGGAAAGCCAAAAACCAGACGACAAAACCATAGCAGAGGAATTTCCGGAAATTAATTTGATCCTTGGCGGAAACGGCGACGTTTCTCCCGCGGGCGCGGAGCGGATTTCAAAGACCTATATCACGCGCGCGGCGCCTATGTTATTTGAGGCGGAAAAAATCACAATTTCCTTCAACGCAAAAAAGCAGCCGTCGGGTTTTAATTACGAACAAATTCTGCTTGACAAAGAAACCTTCGGCGAAGACGATGAAGCCTCCGCTGTGATTGCAGGCTTGCGCGCCTCGGTCAAGAAAATAACCGGCCGCAGAATTACGACGCTGCCCTTCGCTCTGGAAAGTTACGGCGATAAATCCTCCGCGCTGGGCGTCTATACGGCGCAATGCATTAAACGTTGGGCCTCAAACGATATCGGCATAATAAATCCCGATTTATTTTTGCAGGGCTTCGCAGCCGGCGCGCTCACGGAGGCGGATTTGGTTAACGCCGTGCCGTTTAACGACAGGGTAATGCTTGTCAAAATGCGCGGGGACGAAATTAAAAACGCGCTTGAGCATACGCTGGAAGCCAAAAACAACTGGCCGCAGACGGCGGGCCTTGCGGTTGATTACGACCCTGCCGCCTCATTCGGAAGCCGCATCAAAAAAATAACCGTGAACGGCGCGCCGCTTCGGGACGGAGCTTTGTATTCAATTTCAACTTCCGACCATATTGTGGCGGGCGGCTTTGGCCATAATGAATTTATAAACGCTTTTGAATTTAAAAATACAGACAGGACGGTGCGCGATATTCTTAAATGGTGCCTCTATCGCCGGAAGGAATTTGCCGCGCCGCAGCTTAACCAGTGGAAGATCAGCCCATAAATCTTCATAATTTTATCCGCCCGCTTAAAATCGGCGCGATTGAATGCCCGTCAAATCTCGCGCTTGCGCCGATGGCGGGGATAACCGACGCGCCCTTTCGCATTTTATGCCGCGAGGGCGGGGCGGGCTTAGTCTGCGCCGAAATGGTTTCTGCCAATGCCCTTAAATTTGAAAGCCAGAAAAGCCTCAAAATGCTGCGCGTAAACGCGGCGGAGCGGCCGCTTTCAATGCAAATATTCGGCGGGGACGCGCAGGCAATCGCGCTTGCCGCTAAACTCGCGCAGCAGAGCGGCGCGGATATTATTGATATAAACGCGGGCTGCCCCGTCAAAAAAGTGAACAAAGCCGGCGCGGGCTGTGTACTTATGAAAGAGCCGGCGAAATTCGGCCAAATCATCGCCGCCGCGGTAAAAAGCGTAAGCGTACCCGTGACTGTTAAAACAAGGATATCGCTAACGCGCGGCGAAATCCTGGGCCCTTTGCTGTGCCGCATAGCGCAGGACAGCGGGGCCGCGGCCGTTACCATACACGCGCGCGCCGCAGTTGACGTGCACAGCGGTCCGCCCAACCTTAAAGCTTTGGAAGACTGTTGCAAAGCGGTGCGCATACCCATAATCGGCAACGGCGGCATAGTTGACGCGCAAAGCGCGCGAGCAATGTTGGAAACCGGTTGCGCCGGCATTATGATAGGCCGCGCGGCGGTAGGCAATCCTTTTATCTTCCGGCAGCTGGCCGGCGGCGCGCCCGCAAATTTACAGGATAAAATAAATCTGTTCCGCCGGCTGACGGAAGAAAACGTTAAACTCTACGGCCAGTGCACGGGCATAAGCCGCAGCAAAAAAACCGTGGGCTATTGGGTACGCGGATTTGAAAACGCCGCTGCGCTGCGCGAGGCTCTTGTGCGCGCGCGGAGTTTAGAGGAAGTCTTGGCCATATTGTCCGAAGTCAAAGTTTAATAATCAATTTTTTTAGGCCTTTAGACTTAGAAATATCTGCTCCAAAGACCTTTGTCAAAATATCTTGCTAATTGACGAGCCTTTTGAGGTACAGTGGTCTAAAGAGCCTTTTATTACGAGTCAGTTCATTAGTCGGGAAAAACAAA
>JAIRLH010000116.1 GCA_031259485.1 Elusimicrobiota bacterium | reverse complement strand
GGAACGAAGAAATCCAAATAACGTACTACAGCATTGATTGCTTCGTTCCTCGCAATGACGGCACGAGAGAGATTATTTTGTACCGAAGAGCTCCGCGGCCCGTAATGACGGCAATAAATTACAGCGCATAGCCTTGGCAGATGCCGACGCAGACGCTTGTAAAGGGCGACAACCGCTTGACGCCCATACTTTCACATACTTTTTCAGCAGTGTTATTGTGAGACTCGCAGTAGATTTTGCCGGCATCGGTGATAGCTTTATCCAACAGCACGGTGTAAGCCGCCTCGCAGCTTTCGTAGTTCGGATAATAGACCAATACATCTTGGGTCTGAGGGCGCGTTGGCAAAGATTCTATGGATTTGGCAAAACCAGGACTGATACGGGATAATGCAGCAGGCAAACTAGAGGAGATTAAAAACGGTCGCCGCGATATTTATTTTTGACTTACCGCTCATTTTCAGTTCTTATCTCACACGCATATATCTATATATATATAAATATTCAAAAAATCTCCGCGTACTGACTCAGTTTTCAAAACCTGCAATGAAAACAAACCAAAAACTATATATGGAGACATCCAGCATGATATAAATGCATATTATCTTTGCTACGGCTTCTCTCCTATTGTTTGTGATGATAATCCGGTTAGGACTATTAGCGTTCCTTACTGTAAAAAAGAATACGATACCAACCAGTAGCTGGTGAGACGTAGACATGCCGGAGGTTGTTAATCAAGGCCTCATTTTAAGTGATTGCGAGGCTTTAATCAAGTCTGTCTCTTTGTCATACCCGAATAGCCCGTCCCCGAAAGTCGTAATCGGGGATCTGATCGGGTATCCGGCTTTTTGCCAAGCTGCGACGCAATCTGCAAAAAATGCTTTATAATACCGCTTTACAATACCAGCGTATTTTATATAATGTAATAGAAGTAATTGTTAAGCTATTGTTAAGGTCAGGAGAATAACATGGACGCAGCAACTGCAGCAAGAAATGAAGAACTGATAAAAAGAGGCCACCCCAAAGGCCTTTTCATGCTCTTCATGGTTGAAATGTGGGAACGCTTCAACTATTATGGCATGAGAGCTTTGCTCACTCTGTTTATGATAAGTTCGGTCATAGGTTTTGATAAGAATACAGCCTATGAAATATATGCATGGTTCACAGGTTTGGTCTATTTTACGCCTGTTCTCGGCGGTTGGATAGCCGATAAATTTATCGGCAAAAGGCATTCCATAACCATCGGCGCGATTTTAATGGCGGCGGGTCAGTTTATGATTGCCTCTTACGGTTTCTTGCCGGCAAGGATAGCTTTGTTCGCCGGTCTTGGCCTTATTATATTTGGCAACGGGTTTTTTAAACCGAACATTTCCTCAATAGTCGGCGAGCTTTACGAACCCAACGACCCGCGCCGCGACGGCGGTTTTACCATTTTCTACATGGGTATTAACGTGGGCGCGTTTATCGCGCCGTTTATAACCGGCTTCGTGGGAGAAGTAACCGCTACCTCCGCGGACTGGGTACAGTGGAGATGGGGTTTTATGACCGCAGGCATCGGAATGATTATCGGTCTTGTCTGGTATTTAACCCAGCAGAAGAAATTCTTGGGCGATATCGGCCTTAAGCCAGTCTCAAAAAGCACCGCCCCCAACGCGGCTGAATTAAACAAACCTCTAACAAGCGAAGAAAAGGACAGGCTTTTGGCGATATTCACATTTACGTTTATAGCTATTTTCTTTTTTGCTTTCTTTGAACAAGCCGGCTCTTCCCTGAGCGTGTTCGCAAGCGAATCCATCAACAGGATGGTAAACCTGCCTTTCATCGGGCTTTATGAAATTAAAGCCTCGTGGTTCCAGTCAATAAATCCCATTGCGGTAGTAATACTTGCGCCGTTGTTTGCAAAAATGTGGATCAATATGGGAAAGAAGGAAAAAGAGCCCTCCATACCTACCAAATTCGGCTGGGGCATCTTTTTGACCGGCGTGGGCTTTTTGGTGCTGGCTTTCGGTTCGCGTTTTCTGGTTGACGGACCTATAAATATGATGTGGCTGATAGCCTTGTTCGTCATTCACACCTGCGGCGAGCTGTGCTTATCTCCCGTCGGGTTGTCAATGGTTACCAAGCTGTCGCCCGCCAAATTTATGTCGCTGATGATGGGCATATGGCTTACGTCTTCTTTCATAGGAAATATAATGGGCGGGTACTTCGCCAAATTCTCCACTTCGTGGACGCTGACTACTTTCTTCACCGTCCCGGGCGTGATACTTGTCGTTTTCGCCCTGCTCGTCTGGCTATTCTCTGGCAGAATCAGGCAGTGGATGCACGGCGTGAACTAATACTGAATTAACGCAAAAAAAGGCATATAAGTTTTCTAGCTTATATGCCTTTTTTATAGGCTTCGGCCACCATTGACGGCAAAAATACAGGGCGCGGAGATTAAGCGGTTAAACTCCCTCAACCTCTTCGGGCGGGACGGGGATGCGGGGCCTGGCGGCGTCAACAATCTCCAGCAGGCGGATATCGCTGGGATATTCCACCATCTCCTTGGCCTTTCCAAGGGATACCCAGTTAATGGCCAAAATTTCGCTCGGGTCGTGGCGGCCGATGCGGCCCAGCTTCTTCATCAAATACCACTGCACAACTTTTTTCACATAGTTGCCTTTGAGCGTGAAAGCATAGCGCACTTTAAGCAGCGGGCGCACGATGGCGGCTTTATAGCCCGTTTCTTCAAGTACTTCGCGCAGCGCGGCCTGACGCGGGGTTTCCCCGTGCTCTATATGGCCTTTGGGAAAAGTCCAAATCTTGCGGCCTTTCATGCTTTTGACCTGCACCAAAAGCACTTTATTGCCGTCCAGCATAACGCCGCCGCACGAGAATTCGGGTATCACCATTGCCCCTCCAGCGCGGCCGCGAGCGCGTAAATTTTATTCTCCTCACAATAATTCCCGTAAACCTGCAGGCCTATTGGCAAATTATCGCCGTCGCGCCCGAAGGGCGCGCTCACGGCCGGCACGCCGGCAATATTAGCCGGCACGGTATAAAGGTCGGAAAGGTAAAGCGACAGCAAATCCTTGTTTTTATCGTTAAGTTTAAAAGCCGTCGTAGGCGTGGCCGGCGTCAGGATAGCGTCAACGCCGCTGAAGGCAAGCTCAAAATCCCGCCGTATTACATCGCAGACTTTTTTGGCTTTCAGGTAATAATCCTGCGCGTGCGCGCTGCCCAGCGAATAAGTGCCAAGCATTATCCTGCGCTTAACCTCGGGCCCGAAAGCCGCGCGGTTTTTGAGGTAAGTATCCTCCAAATCCTTTGCGTCCTGCGCTTTATGTCCGTAACGCAGACCGTCAAACCGCGCGAGGTTAGAAGACGCCTCGCTGCACGCAACAATATAATAAGCCGGCAGCGCGTATTTTGCGTGCGGCAGCGATATGTCCTTAAATTTTACGCCTTTGTTTTGCAATACTCCTTTGGCTTTGCCCAGCGCGGAGGCGATAGCAGGGTTCAAATCTTTAATAAAATCCTGCGGCACGCCGACCGTGAGATTTTTAACTTCACAATTTTCCGCCGCAAATGGCGCGCGCGCGGCGCAGGTACTGTCATTTTTGTCCTCGCCCGAAATTACTGAAAGCGCCAAAATATTGTCTTCCACGTCGGCAGTTATCGGGCCGATTTGGTCTAAGGACGACGCAAAAGCCGCCAGTCCGCGGCGCGATACGCGCCCGTAAGTCGGTTTAATGCCGACAACGCCGCAAAAAGCCGCCGGCTGACGTATAGAGCCGCCCGTATCGCTGCCCAGCGCAAGCGAAACCATTCCAGCCGCCACCGCGGCCGCGCTGCCGCCGCTGCTGCCGCCGCTCACGCGCGTTAAATCCAAAGGGTTTTTAACGGGGCCGAAAGCGGAATTCTCGTTGGAGGAGCCCATTGCAAATTCGTCCATATTAGCGCGGCCTATAATTATGGCGTCGGCCGCGAGCAGCCGTTCAACAACCGTCGCGTTATAGACGGCTTTATAACCGGCCAACATACGCGACGCGCAGGACATTGTGTGGCCCGCAAATTCCATATTGTCTTTGAGCGCGACGCATATGCCAGCCAGCGCTCCCCTTTGCGCCGCGGGTTTTGCGTCTATTTGCGCCGCGCGTGCCAAGGCCTCCTCCCCAAAGATTTCAAGGAAAGCGTTGAGCTGCGGATTAAGTTTTTCTATCTGTGCCAAACAATCTTGCGCGGCCTGCGTTGCCGTAATGACGCCGGCGCGGACTTTTTGGGCGGTTTCGCGCGCTTTCATCATAAAACTTTTTTTACCCTGAGTAAATTATTTTCTCTATCGTTAAAGGCCGCGGTTATGGCCGGCGCGGCGGGATTGATTGCCGCTTTATCCGCTCGCAGCGGCGCGGAGTTTTGCACAGGCGCGGCGGCAGTTGCGGAAGTATCTACGCTTTGCAATTGCGCGGCCCAGTCCAGCACGGCGGAAAGCTGCGCGGCATAGAGATTGGCTTCCTCTTGCGTTATTTCAAATTTGGCCAGTTTCGCGGTCTTTTTTATTTCGTCAATTGTTATCGCCATAAACTTATTTTACAAAAGTTTGAGATACGGGTGTGAAGCAGCGCAGATAATAAAATTTAGATGTTTTTTGCTCCTATCCTTTTAATTACCAACTTTTTTACTCTATTACCCGCAATGACATATAACTGCTTTAAACTGGGACATTCCGAAATTAAAAATATTCTCCTTGACAAGAGAGGGGAAAGTATATACTATAATGTTAAGTCAGCCCATCTGACCAAAAAGCTAACCAGTAATGAGGAGCGTGTATGACAAACAGAGAAAATCAACAGTGTACGGGAAGTAAAAAACATTCTGTCCGTGGATTTACGCTAACTGAAGTATTAGTAGTAGTATTGGTGATAGCGGTACTAACAGCAATAGCGTATCCATTGTACACAAAGGCAGTAAGTAAATCGCGCGCAATAGAAGCTGTAAATCTGCTAGAGATGGTAAGAGCAAAACAAATAGCGCAATATGCGCGCACGCGCAGTTATTATGACGATTTTTCAGCAATGGGACAGTTAACTACTAATCCCGCCAAAGAGACTGCAACAGGAGCAACGAAGAAAGTAGGGGATTATACGCTTGCGCTCAATAACGTAAAAAGCTGTATGAGCGCGACATATGAAAAAGGAGGAACGGAATTTACGTTCTCAACAAGCTATGATAACTCGGGGCTTGGATGTAGCGGGAATATATGTGAAAGTTTTGGTAATGTGATAGGGAAGGCGGATGAAGTATGCAACTGCGGAGATAAGACATGTAGTAATGGCTATACTCTTAATGAGGACACATGCGAGTGTAAGTGTTTATTGGGATGTGAAAGCGATGGTAAGTGTACAAGTCCGGAGCAAAAGCAGGATACAAGCAAAGCATGCACTTCTTTAGGCTATTGTTCAGGAATGGCAACAAGAAACTGCACAGCGAG
>JAIRLH010000017.1 GCA_031259485.1 Elusimicrobiota bacterium | reverse complement strand
CTCGCTCTACTCCTTTGCCTTTTCCATACATACTGCCAAGATCATTTTGCGCGTCGGCATAGCCTTGCTCCGCAGCTTTTGAATACCACTCAAAAGCTTTCTTGTAATCCTGTACTACCCCCTCGCCTCTTCTATACATATCGCCAAGATTGTATTGCGCGGAGGCATGGCCTTGCCCCGCTGATTTTGAATACCACTCAATAGCTTTTTTGTAATCTTGTGCTACTCCTTCGCCATTATAATACATAACGCCAAGATAAAATTGCGCGACGGCAATGCCTTGTTCCGCTGCTTTTGAAATCCACTCAAAAGCTTTTTTATAATCTTGTTTTACTCCTTGCCCTTTATAGTACATTCGCGCGAGCTCAACCCATGCCGGCGCGTTGCCTTGTTCCGCCGCTTTTGAATACAACTCAAAAGCTTTTTTGTAATCTCGCTCTACTCCTTTGCCTTTAGCATACATAACGCCAAGATTATATTGCGCAGAGGCAACGCCTTGTTCCGCTGCTTTTGAAAACCATTCAAAGGCTTTTTTGTAATCTTGCTCTACTCCTTCGCCTTCAGCATACATAACGCCAAGATTAGATTGCGCAGAGGCGTAGCCTTGCTTTGCCGCTTTTAAAAAATATTGTAAACCCTTACTATAATATTGTTGTCCCGCGGCGCGCATTGAATCATACTCCGACTCGCTCCACGATTTTCCGGCATAAGAATACCAAGAGCCAATTTGATCCTGCGCATCAGCATCTCCCGCGGACGCTTTGTCAAACAGATTTTTAAGTTCTTGATCTTCGGACATCATAGAAATAATAATATCATCTTCGTCTGTTTGCGGCTTTGATTCGCCGACAACTTGTTTGCCCGCGCAGCCGCAAATTAAAAATATTGCCGCGCTGAGTAAAATTATTATTTTTGCTTTCACAAGTTCCTCCTCACTTAATTATTTTACCAGCAATAAATTTATCACATCGCTTTCCCGTCTCATCCCAGCTTTTTCCGTTATTGTCAGGGCCCTTTATGGCCCTAAGTAATCCAGCAAGCCGTCATTGCGAGCGGACCGCCAAGCGGGCGACGCGGCCCTGCGGGCCCCGCAATTACGACTAAATATTTCATTCCCCGAAGTGACGGCAAACCAGCGCATCGCCTTTTTCTATTTAAATAATCCTACCGCCAAATAGCCGATATAAATCCCCACAATTCCCAAAATCCCCGGCAAAGCATTGGGAGCGGGCAAAGGTAATTTTATCAGCGTAAAAATTGCGCCCGTAATTATGCCGGTCAATAATGCCAATAAACAAAGTTTCATATTTTTTCTCCTTCTTTCCTCTCACCCCTACCCTCTCCCGCAGGAGGCGAGGGAGGAATGGCGGTTTCCGGTTGTTTTGTTTTTTCAATTATCGTTCTGAGCAAACTTAAATCCAAATCGCGCTCGGCGGCGGTCGGGGCGGCGTTTGCAAATTTCACCAAATCGGCCGACTGCAAGAATTTGCGTAAATCATAAATATTGCCCTTAAACGCCGCGACCGTGCGCATACGGCTGACCAAATCCCTGCTGGTATAGCGGTGCGCGTTTACTTTAAAACGCGCATAAAAATAATCGCATAAAATATCAACCGCGCGTATATAAAAAATTTTGTACAAACCCTGCTCCCAAATATTTTCGGCAAGGAGCTTGTCAATCTGCTCCAGCGCGATTATGTGATACGGCCTGCCGTCGTTATAAACAGCGCCGGCCCGCCGCGCCGCGGCGGGCGCGGGCCGCCGGCGGAAAATAAAATAAACCGGCAATGCCGCCAAAACCGCAAGCAAACCCCAGCCGCCGGCGCGCAGCCAGTCAAAAGGCCTGTAAAGCGGCAGAATATCAACCAGACCTTTGGTTTTAGTTTTGGTTTTTGTGGGTTTGATTTCAAGTTTAAAGGGCTCTGTTTTGATTTCCCGCCCGTTTTCATCAGTGAAGGCAAACGCGGGGAAGTCCGCCTCCCCCAGGCCCAGCGGCAAAACGGTAAAGACAGTTTTCAAAATATTGTCCGCGTCGCGCCGCGCGGAAATAACTTCAAAAATTCCGCCTTCAAATTTATCTTTATCCCACTGCGCCGGCGCGGGCAGGGAAACTTCAACTTCAAACGGACGCGCAAGCTCTATTTTATCCTTATCGTGCCGTAGCGCCGCCTGCGCCTGCTCCGGCGTTTGGGCGGGCGCGGCGGCGCAAATAAGCAAAAAGGAAATAATTATGCAAAAGCGTTTCATCTTCTTATTTTTTTGGCCCTTTGTCTGAAAAATTTTACCAGCGGCTCAACAACGCTTTTTGCCGCGTCTATTTTTATAAAATCCGCGCCGGCGGCGGCAAAAAGTTTCGCGGCCGCGGCCGTATTTCGCGCGTGCAAAGCCGTAATTTCCCCCGCGGTTTTGCCGCGCGGCGTAAGCGCGGCGGCGCGCCAGTCTTCACAGCCTTCAATATTTATGAAAACATGGGTTTTGGGAAGGGCGGTTTCAAGCGGGTCCCGCACCATTACGGGTATAAGGTCAAATTTGCGCGCGGCCAGACGCAAGGGCCTTTCGTACCCTTTATCCTGAAAATCCGATATCAAAAGCAGAATGCCTTTGCGCTTTACGATATGGTTTAAAGTGTCAAGACACAGGGCAATATCGGTGCCTTTGCCAGCGGGTTTGAAGGCCAGCAGCTCCCTTATAATGCGCAGCGCGTGGCGTTTGCCTTTTTTGGGCGGGATATAAAGCTCCGCCCTGTCGGAAAATAAAAAAAGCCCTACTTTATCATTATTTTTTATGGCGGAGAAAGCGAAAACCGCCCCCAGCTCCGCCACGGCTTCGCTTTTGAACCCGCCTGTAGACCCGAAGAACTGCGAGCCCGAAACATCGCACGCTATCATTACGCCGAGTTCGCGCTCCTCGTTGAATTTTTTAACGTACGCGCCGCCGGTGCGGGCCGATACGTTCCAGTCTATAGAGCGCACGTCGTCGCCCGCTATATACTGGCGCACTTCGGCAAATTCTATCCCCTGGCCTTTGAAGACGCTGAGATACTCTCCGGCGAAAGTCTCGCTTACCAGACGGCCGGTTTCAATTTCAATGCGCCGCACGCGCTTTAAAATGTCTGAGGTTTGCATTTTAAAATTTTAATTTAAACCTTTCAAAATCAGATATAGTTTTTACCCCTTGCCGTTTTTGCGTTCAAGCCAATTTTTTTCCGTTGCAAATTGCTTGTTATGCTTTTCACCGTTCGTTCCAATTTTCGGATACGGGCGGCAGTTTCATTTTGCATTGCTTTTGGATTTATTTTTAAAAATTCTAAAACAAAATTTTCTTCAAAAGTGCCGTTTAAAGTACAATTTTTGCTCTTTGAAATTGCATTACTTTGCTCTTTTGCTTTTTTGGCGTCG
>JAIRLH010000194.1 GCA_031259485.1 Elusimicrobiota bacterium | reverse complement strand
CGCGGCGCGGTTGTCCCCCAGGGCGGCCATATGGACGGGGGTTTTGGCGGCGCGTTCCCGCACTTCGGCGTTGAAGCGGTTCGTTCTGGTCCTGGCCGGCGTTTCGTCCGCCGCGGGCGCGTCATTGCTTATTTTCAGGCCCATTTCATCGGCGATATTCACGCCCTGAGATACTTTAAGCTGGTCGTCGGCGCGCATTTTCTGGAAGAAAAGCAGGGTTTCCGCCGCGGTCTGGAAGCGGTCTTCGGGGTTTTTGCTCATCAGCTTTGAAACCGCGGTATGTATCCACGTCGGCAGGCCGCGGCGGTACTGGGAAACGTCGGGCACCGGCTCGTTGATGTGCTTTTGGATAATGTCCATTGAGTTTTTCCCCGTGAAAGGATAACGCCCCGTAAGCACGTAAAATAAGCTTGCGCCGACGGAATACAAATCCGCGCGCGTATCAATGGGGCGGCCTAAGGCCTGTTCCGGCGATAAGAAATAAGCCGTGCCGGCCAGCTCGGTCGTTTTTGTGGAGCCTTTGTCTTTATCCATCTTTTTAGCTATGCCGAAATCAACTATTTTCGGCTCCAGATTTTTGTTAATAAGGATATTGGAGGGTTTAACGTCGCGGTGTATTATGCCTTTTTGGTGCGCCGCCTCAAGCCCGCGCAGCACGCCGATAAAAGTGTCAATGATAAAAGAAAGCGGCAGATTGGGCTTTTTGCGCACGATGGAGGAAAGGCTCTCGCCGTCAATAAAACTCATGACTATGAAATAAAAACCCTTCTCGCGCCCCACGTTGTAAACGAAGACTATGTTCGGATGGTCAATTTCCGCTATGGCGCGGGCTTCGGTCAGGAACAGGCCCACGGCTTTTTTATCGTCCGCGAGGGCCGGGCTCAGGATTTTGACGCATACGATCCTGTCCAAAGCCTTGTGTCTGGCCTTAAACACAGTGCCCATACCGCCGGAGCTGATTTTTTCCAAAATAACGCAGCCCGAAATTTCCTGCCCTATAAGGGCAAGCTCGGGGTTGGCCTTGACGGCGGGATGCCGCGCTTCCTGTCCCTGCGTCTGGCGCGCGGCCGGGGCGGTTTCTTTATTTTCTTCTGACATATGGTTGCGGTGCCTTATTTATTGTCTTCAAAATATTTTACCGTTTGCAGGAAAAGCCGTTTGATTTCGGGCAGCTTTTCCAGCGGCAGGCGTATGCCTTTTTTTGTCCAGCCGGTGTAGGTCTCGTCCTCCTGCCACTGGCGGATATCTATGCCGTTTGTGTTCAGGTACGAGCTTATCCTCAGTATTACCGACAGCCCCTGCCGCTTGGCGTATTTGCCCAGCTCGCTGTCCTGCGAGGCTTTATAATCGTCGGGCAGGGCGTTAAGCGCGGCGGAAATCTTGCCCGCGATCTCGGGCGAAAGCGTAATGCCGGCTTTAGTCGGGCCGCTGTAAGAGTCGGACTTTAAATACTTCCGCACCGATACGTATTTATGGCCTTTGAAAGAGTCAACGGTAAATTTAATCTCCTCTCCGTTGCCAGAGGGTATTGAGCCGATTTCGCTCAGTATTGAAAAACTTGATTCCGGCATAATTCTGTCCTCTCCTGTTGATGATATGCGCTATTTCTTTTTGAATAAACCGCTTATATTTTTTATTGCCTTTGCGGCGTTATCTTTTACGGCCTGAGCGTTTTGCGCCGCGCTTGCGCCCTCTCCCGCGCCCAAAACGGAAGTGAGCGTTGAGGCTACGTCCAGCCTATAACTCGGCTGAGCCGCCGTGCCGCCGATTCTTATGACCACCGGTTTAAACCCGCTTGAGCCCTGCTTGCCCAGATGGGCTTGGACTTTCATGTCCAGATTCTCGCTGAGAAGGTTAAGCGAACCGGTTGTTTTGATTGTTGCCAGATCGCTGTTTAAATCCGTCTTATTTATGGCTAAACCGCCGTTTTTAAGCGTGTAAGCGCCTTCTATCAGAGCATAGGCGATTGTGTCGGCATTGAAAGACGCCGCGTCTAATTTAAGCGCGCCGAAAGCCTGCCGCGCCACGCTCAGAGAAGTAAGCGCGATTTTGAGGTATTTGGAAGAGGACATCAGCTTTCCCAAATCCTTTATTTCCCCGTTTCTGGCGGAGAAGCTTATAGCGCCCGCAGCTTTGTCAAGGCGGTTGTCAAGGTCTCTGACGTCTATATCAAGCTTAAAATCATTGGTGTTAAAAATATTATTGGCTATTTTATGCACGACAATATTTGCTTTAATGTCTGCCGCCGCGCCGCGCGGGCATGTCTGGCAGACAAACGGTTCCTGTTCCTGCGGCAGGGGTTGCTTGGCGGAAGGATTGGCTGCCCGCGCGGCCGCGGGAGCGGGTTTTGCACCGGCTGTTTCGGCGGGCGCGGGCGCGGCAAAATTAATATCGTCCAGGGTAAATTTATCCATTTCAAAAGAAAAATTTACCACGGCCTTTTTTGCGGGCTTGGCAGAAGCCAGCGAGGTTGTGAAAGCGGAACCGTCAAACACGCCTTTTACGACATTGGTTTTAATGTCGTTGAGCGAATTTACGGCCAATGCCCCGTTTAAATTTTTGAGCCGGCGGCCGGCCGCGGTCGCGCCGACGTCTTTAAAGATTATATTGCCTT
>JAIRLH010000165.1 GCA_031259485.1 Elusimicrobiota bacterium | reverse complement strand
AGATACGAATTTAACACGGATTATACGGCTGTTTTAGAAAAAGAGGGCTTAAAAATTTCCGGCTGGCACAAAAATATTTTGCCGGAAATCGTGGAGCGGAGGGACCACCCTTATTTTATAGCAGTTCAGTTTCACCCGGAATTCGCAAGCCGCCCGATGAAGCCGCATCCGCTTTTTGACGGCCTTGTGAAAGCCGCGCTTAAAAACAAAACATTCCCCAAGGGAGGATAAATAATGAATAAGGTATTTCTTATGGTGATGACATTGCTGTTTTTATTTGCTTGTTCGGGCAACAAAAAAGACGCCAAACGCGCGGACAAGTTTAATTATAACGTGGAGCAATTCGCCGACCTCGGCATTTTGCGCTATCAGGTGCCGAACTGGGACAAGCTGACTCTCAACCAGAAAAAATTGGTTTACAGCCTAAGCCAGGCAGCATTAAACGGCCGCGATATTTTGTTTGACCAAAATAACCGTTATAATCTTGCTGTCCGCAGGCTTTTAGAAGCCGTTTACGAAAATTACAGCGGCGATAAAAACTCCGAGGATTACAAAAGCTTTTTGGTTTACCTAAAGCGGGTGTGGTTCTCCAACGGCATTCATCACCATTACGGCGAAGAGAAATTCTTGCCAGGGTTTTCAAAAGAATTTTTTGCAAACGCGGTAAAGTCTTTGGACTCTTCGCTCGTTCCCTTGCGCGAAGGGCAAAGCGTGGACGCTTTCTTAGCGGAAATCACGCCGGTAATATTTGATCCGAAGGTTTACGCCAAAAAAGTTAATCAGGACAGCAGTTTGGACGTTATTGCCGTTTCGGCCAATAATTATTACGGCGAAGACGTCACGCAAAAAGAAGTGGAAGCTTTTTATAACGCAATGAAAAAACCGAACGACGGCACGCCTGTTCCCTACGGGCTGAACAGCCGTCTGGTAAAAAAGGACGGGAAATTGGCGGAAGAAGTTTACAAAGTAGGCGGATTATATTCCCCAGCCATTGAAAAAATAGTTTACTGGCTTAACGAAGCCTCAAAATACGCTGAAAACGATCAGCAGAAAAAAGTAATAGATTTGCTGATAGAATACTATAAAACCGGCGATTTGAAAAAATACGACGAATATTCAATAGCCTGGGTGCGCGACACAAATTCCCTAGTGGATTTTATAAACGGATTTACCGAAGTTTACGGCGACGCTTTAGGCATTAAAGGCTCGTGGGAAGCTCTCGTAAATTTCAAAGATTTGGATTCGGAAGCCCTTACCAAAATCCTTGGCGACAACGCCCAGTGGTTTGAAGACAATGCCCCCGTTGACCCGCGCTTTAAGAAGAAAGAAGTAAAAGGCATTTCTTTCAAAACCATTACGGCGGCCACTCTGGCGGGCGATTGCTACCCCGCCACGCCTATAGGCATAAATCTGCCCAATTCTAATTGGATAAGGAAGGACGTCGGGTCCAAATCCGTCACCATAACTAATATTACGGAAGCTTATGACAAAGCCGCGGCCGGCAGCGGTTTTAACGAGGAATTTGTCTGTTGCTCCAAAGAAAAAAAGCTGATGGAAAAATACGGCGCGCAGACGGACAATTTGCATACCGATCTGCATGAGTGTCTGGGTCACGCTTCGGGCCAGTTAATGCCGGGCGCTGATAAAAAATCCCTTAAAGTTTACGGCTCCACTATTGAAGAAGCCCGCGCGGATTTGTTCGGGCTGTATTACATGGGCGACCCGAAAATGCTGGAACTCGGCCTGCTGAAAAACCCGGAAGCCTATAAATCAGAATATTATAAATATATGATGAACGGCTTGCTTACGCAATTATCCCGCATAGAATTAGGCAAAGACATAGAGGAATCCCACATGCGCAACCGCTCTTTGATAGCGCGCTGGGCGCTGGAACGCGGGCAAAAAGATAAAGTCGTTGAGCTGAAAAAAGAAAAAGGCAAAACTTATGTCGTCGTCAACGATTATGTAAAACTGCGCGGCCTGTTCGGGCAATTGCTGGCGGAAGTGCAGCGCATTACGTCTGAGGGCGATTTTGATGCCGCCCAGAATTTGGTTGAAACATACGGCGTCAAAGTAGACCCCGCTATTCACAAAGAAATCAAGGAGCGCTACGACAAACTGGGCATCGCGCCTTACAAAGGTTTTGTCAATCCGGTTTATTCTTTGGAAAATGACGCAAACGGGAATATAACGGACATAAAAATTTCCTATAACGAAGGTTATGAGGAGCAAATGTTGCGCTATTCCAAAGAATATTCCAACCTGCCTACGTACAACGATTAGCAGTTGTTAATTCCCCTTTATTTATAAAGGGGCGGCGGATTTGCCGACGGGGCATTTGTTTCTGCCGGCGCGACAATCCACAATAATCATCCCCCGGCTCCGCCGGGGGTTTTTATCTTGCGGGCATAACCTTAAGTTCCGTTTTTATATACTTCTGCATTTTTTCACTTCAGATACCCCTTAACGCTTTATATACTCTAAAGCATATGAACGTGCTCTTTGCATACCTCTCCTTGCAACAGGGTTAACCCTTTCCATTCTTAAATCACCCTGCGGACTTCCAATCTTCGCGCCTCATAAAACTCCCCCGTATTGCATAAAGCGGCGGGGGTATTTTTGTATTGTACAATCCGCCGCGCCTGCTCTTAGTTCGGCGGATTTTGTTTTGCCGGATATTTGTACATACCAGTTTCCCATACCCACTTGACAAGTATTAAAATATTAAATACCATTACTTATTGCTGTAATAGCAGAGATAAAAGCTAACTAGAAAACAGGAGATAATGCTTACTTATGAAAAACATACTAAACAA
>JAIRLH010000028.1 GCA_031259485.1 Elusimicrobiota bacterium | reverse complement strand
GAATTTTTAAAAGCGGTCAAAGACGCGGGCGCGCAGAGCGCGGCTATACAGCGATATAAAGGCCTCGGCGAAATGAACCCCGAGCAGCTTTGGGAAACGACTATGGACCCTTCCAAACGCAAACTCGTGCGCGTGGCAATAGAAGACGCCGCGGACACGGAAAAGGTCTTCACCATGCTCATGGGCGATAAAGTGGAGCCGAGGCGCGCTTTCATAGAATCGCATGCGCTTGAAGTTCGCAATTTGGATATTTAGAGGATAATTTTATGGCAGAAACCAATGAACAAAAAAATATAGATTTATTCGGCGGCATCAGGCAGCGCGATATCGGTGAAGAGATGAAATCTTCCTATATAGATTACGCGATGAGCGTAATAGTGGGCCGCGCCCTGCCCGATGTGCGCGACGGCCTTAAGCCTGTGCACCGCCGCATACTTTACGCCATGGATGAAATGGGTCTCAAATACAATAAACCTTTCAAAAAATCCGCGCGCGTGGTGGGCGACGTGCTGGGCAAATACCACCCGCACGGCGACAGCGCGGTCTACGACGCGCTGGTGCGCATGGCGCAGAATTTTTCCATGCGCAATATGCTGATTAACGGGCAGGGGAATTTCGGCTCCATAGACGGGGATTTCCCCGCGGCTATGCGTTATACGGAAGTCCGCCTGCAGGCTATTGCCGACGAACTGCTGGCAGATCTTGATAAAGATACGGTCAAATTTATCCCTAATTACGACGGCTCTTTGCAGGAGCCTTCGGTACTGCCGGCCAAAATGCCGCAGTTGCTGGTAAACGGCTCAAGCGGTATAGCGGTGGGCATGGCAACCAATATCCCCCCGCATAATCTGGCGGAAGTCTGCAAAGGCATAATCGCGCTTATTAATAATCCGGCGATAACCACGAAGGAAATGATGCAGATAGTAAAAGGGCCGGATTTCCCTACCGGCGGCATACTGCGCGGCGCAAAAGGCGTAATGGATTATTTTGAGACGGGCCGCGGCTCCCTCAAGCTGCAGGCGCGCGCCGAGATAGAGGAAATGAAAGGCGGCCGCGAGGCTATTATAGTCACCGAAATCCCGTATCAGGTCAATAAAACCAATCTCATTGAAGCTATAGCCGGTTTGGTGCGCGATAAAAAAATTACCGAAATCTCGGACATCCGCGACGAATCCGACCGCCGCGGCATGCGTCTTGTCATAGAATTAAAGCGCGACGCTACGGGCCAGGTCGTTTTAAATCAGCTTTTCAAGCACACGCAGCTGCAAACGAGTTTCGGCGTAAATATGCTTGCTATTGTTGACGGCAAACCGCGCGTGCTGGGCATAAAGGACGTCATGCGCCAGTATGTGAAACACCGTCAGGAAATAGTTAACAACCGCACGCGTTTTGACCTGAACAAGGCCTTAAAGCGCGACCACGTTTTGCAGGGATTTCTTATTGCGCTTGCAAACATGGATGAGGTTGTTGCGATAATCCGCAAATCGCGCGACGCGACCGAAGCCAAACTGTCCCTGATAAAACGCTTTTCGCTGAGCGAGGCGCAAACGCAGGCCATTCTTGATATGCGTCTGCACCAGCTTACGCAGTTGTCCTCTCTGGCCATAGAGCAGGAGCAAAAGGAGCTGGCTTCCCTCATCAAGGATTTACAGGATATTCTTGGCAGCCCCAAGCGCGTTTTGGAAATCATCGTGCAGGAACTTAACCAGATGATTAAGGATTATGGCGACAAACGCCGCACCGAAATTTCCACAGACGTAACCGATTTTTCAATAGAAGATTTGATTGACGAGGAAGACGTCGTAATCACGCTTTCCAACGACGGCTATGCCAAGCGCATACCGCTTGATACTTATAAATCGCAGAACCGCGGCGGCAAGGGTATTATCGGCGGGAAAACGAAAGAAGAGGATTTTATAGAACATCTTTTCGTCACCTCCAGCCACGCCACTATACTTATGTTCACTAACCGCGGGCGCGTGTTTGCGCTGAAAGCTTTTGAAATTCCTGAAGGCAACCGTCAGAGCAAGGGTAAAGCCATAGTCAACCTGCTGCAAATATCGGGTGAGGAAAAAGTTACCTCCGCCGTCGCAATTTGTGATTTTGACCCCAAAAACTCGGGCGAGACTTATTTGACTATGTGTACCCGCATGGGCACCATTAAACGCTGCGGCCTGGCCGAATTTGCCAATATCCGCCGCACGGGCATAATAGCCATCGGGCTGGAAGAAGGAGATGTTCTGATGTCTGTGCAGCTTACAAACGGCAGAAGCGATATAATAATAGCTACGAAGCACGGGAAGTCTATTAGATTTGACGAAAACCAAGTGCGCGCCATGGGCCGCACCGCGAAAGGAGTCATCGGTATACGCATGGCCGAAGGAGACAGCGTCGTCGGCATGGAACACGCTCCGAGAGAAGGCGCGCAGCCGGACGTTTTATCCGTCTGTGAAAACGGCTATGGCAAACGCACCGAGTTTGGCGAATACCGCACGCAGAACAGGGGCGGCTCGGGCGTGATAACGATTAAGACGAGCGAGCGCAACGGTCCCGTAGTCGGCATAAAACTTGTTGACGAAAGCAAAGATCTCATGATTATCACCGAAAAGGGCATGGCTATACGCATCCGCTGCGAAGAAATCCGCAGCGTGGGCCGCAACGCGCAGGGCGTGCGCCTTGTAAAGCTTGACGACGGCGACGGAATCGCCCGCGTAGCCCCCGTGGTAAAGGAAGAAGAGCGCCCTGAGGAGACTGCAGGTGCTGCCGGCGGCGCTCGTATCCCTGCCGAGGCAAAATAGTCAGGCAACCTTCTTTTGCCTTTTTTGAAGGGATAGCCGAGAATATTAATCCCTCCCTATTTGTCTAGGGAGGGGTTTGTTTATATTCTTATTTCTTTATATTTTCACTCATATCGGCAACAGAACCATTTGCCAAGGGTGTTAATCCTTATTTTTATTCTGCATAGAGTGCAACCTTTAAGTTAAAAAAGACCTTTTATTGTTCCAAATTATTTCCAAGATCAGGTATAAAACACCCGCTAGAGCTTCTTTCTATGTGAAAGTTTTTATACAATATTTCTATGTAACATAAATGCAGTAAAACTCTGTTATATCCCAATGAAAATACAAGCTGTTAAAACATCAATTTTTAAAGAAAAACAGAATCTTCCGGATTTTGTTTTTAAATATCTGCCGAAAGTAAGAAACGGCAGTATTATAGCCGTTTCTTCCAAAGTCGCAGCTTTGTGGGAAGGCCGCACCGCGCCGGCCGTCCGCCGCGACGAACTTATAAAAAGCGAAAGTTCTTTTGCGCTCAAATCCGGCCTGTGCTGGTTCACGATAAAAGACGGCATGGTAATGACAAACGCGGGCGTTGACGAATCAAATATAAAAAATAAAATCGCGCTGCTGCCGCGCGATTGCTATAAGACTGCCGCGCGCCTGCGCGCCGCGCTGCTCAAAAAATATAAGATAAAAAATCTGGGCATTATTCTGACGGACAGCATGATACTGCCACTGCGCGCCGGGGTTATCGCGGGCGCGGTTGGCTACAGCGGTTTTGAAGGAGTGCGCGACTGCCGCGGCCAAAAAGATTTGCACGGCCGTAAACTGAAAATGACTTTGGTCAACGCCGCAGATACTTTGGCCGCCGCCGCCGCGCTTATGATGGGCGAAGGCGCGGAGCAAAGCCCGCTTGCGCTGATAGAAGACGCGCCGGTAAAATTCCGCGCGCGCGCCG
>JAIRLH010000019.1 GCA_031259485.1 Elusimicrobiota bacterium | reverse complement strand
ATAAGTAAATCCCGCGCTATAGAAGCCGTTAATCTTCTTGAGATAGTAAGAGCAAAGCAGATAGCGCAATATGCGCGCACACGCAAGTACTATGATAACTTTCCCGCAATGGGACAGCTTACCGGTAATAAGTCAGCAGAGCAAGCCAATGGAAGCACAATACAGATAAAAGACTATAAAGTGACAATAGATACGCCGCAAGAGTGCATAACAGCGGAATATAACAAAGGAGGGGTAGAGTTTACGTTCTCGGCGAGTTATAGCAAAGAAGGATTGGGATGTACGGGAGATATATGCGATAGTTTTGGCAATGTGGTAGGCAAGGCGGAAGAAATATGTAAGACAACAAGCGGGAACAATGACGGAGGAGGCTCCGGAATAGTATGCAGTTCTGGTGATACTAGGGATTGTTACAGTGGATGCGGGATAGAAACGTGCAATAGTGATGGGAGCGAATGGAGCGGGACATGTACAAGTCCGACGCAGAGCGAGCCGACTACTATCGCTTGTGCAGATTTAGTAGGGGAGGGCTATACAGGAGGCACTGCAACAAGGGACTGCGAGGCCAGTTGTTCTGGAGGGTCATGCAGAGAATGGGATAAAACAAAATGCACAAAGGGTTGTACAGGTACAAAGCCGGAAGAGAGCCGAGCATGCGCGAGCGGGTGCGGAACAGAGACAAGAAACGTAGAGTGTAATACTACTACGGGTAATTGGCAAACAGGTGATTGGATAGGGACGTGTACAAATCCGAAGCAAGAACAGGAGACAAGTATAGAGTGTACAAGCATAAGCAGTGAGTACACTGGAGGTACGGCTACAAGAAACTGCACGGCGTCATGCGAAGGAGGAAACTGCGGAGAATGGGATAAAACAGGATGCACGACTTCAAATGAATGTACAGAAGATTCAAAGCCTGCAGAGAGTCAGACGTGCGGCAAATGCGGCACGCAAACTAGAACGGTAGAATGTAACAGCGCCACTGGCGCATGGAGTGAAGACGCGTGGAGTTCGTGTAGTGGAGAAGGGGAATGTACAGCCGGGAGTGCAAACTGCAACAGTAGTTGCCAGTGCAACAGCGGATATACATTTGACGAAGCCTCGCAGTCCTGCCAAACGGCATCAGCGGTTTGCACAAATGTCCAGTGTCCTCCAACGAACGACGACCTTTTATTGTTCCCTGATGCTGAGGACCCTGGATGTTTCTGTAGATGCGATTTCGGCAGAGCCTTAAAAAATTGCTGCCCTGAAGGGCTTCTTTATAACGAATACGCGCAAACATGCGATTGGCCTTTCTGCTTAGAGGAGCGTCCCCTATGTATCGCCCAAGGCGGAACGTGGCTGGACGCATCCTGCATCTGTAACTGTCCCGGCGGGGAATGGTCCGACCAGACCTGTAAATGCCCGTCTGGAGCGGAGTGGTCTTCGGTGGAAGCGCGTTGCATTACTCCGGAGGAAAAATGTGTAAGCCAAGGCAGTAAATTTTACTGGACCGGAAGTAGTTGTATATGTTGCGATAGGGGATATATCAACGGCGGCTGCATGGATGGCATCACATGCGATTCTACCTCACCTACCACGGGTGGCGGCGGCAGTGGCAGTGGCAACGATGACTCTTGCAGCGGGCCTGGCAGTAGCCCAGGCGGAGGCAGTTATTCATGGGGCAGCGGTCACGAAGTCGCATGCCCTCAAGACAGTTATGAAACAGGCAATATTTATATTTATCCGGATCCTTCGAATTGCAGCCATTATATAGAATGCACTTGCGGTTTTCCCTACGGTATGAGTTGCCCTAGTGGTTTATACTTTTGCCCTGAGAAGTCAACGTGTACCTGGATTTGGGAGACAGGCTGCACGTTTAACTGTCAGGTTTTGTAATAAAGGAGATATTTTACTATGAAAAAAATAATATTATTTTCCTTTTGTTCTCTTCTTCTAACCTGCGCATGCTCTGAAAAGGAAATTGATGATACGAAAACCGGTATCCAGGCCGCGGCTGTCTATAAGAAAGTTGATGTTTCGTCTCTGCCCGCCGCGGAAGACAACTGCGGCGAATTGTATGAAATGTTTGCCGATTGTAAACCTTACAACTGTAAAATATCAGTGAAGCTGTCCTCCGGAGAGGAAACGGCAACCCTGTTTAGCATTAAAGGCATTGAGAACCGCCGCTGTGTTTATGCCCAGCAGATAACAGCACCTGGCAGAAGCAGTAATTTAGAATGCCGCCTTAATCGTGAAAACGGAGCCGTTTTGCAGGAATACTTTAAAAAATACTTCGGCAAAACATCCGAGCGGAGAAACGCGTCCGGGACGCATACGGCGGATCCGTTTCTGCGGCTGATAAAGGAAGGCGCTTGCGTTTCCGCAGTATAGAGATGGTATTTCTCATGGCAAAACCCCGGAGCTGCTTACCGGGGTTTTCTACGCTTTTTTACGCGAATAAGAATAATGTGAATGTTGCGGGAGCGTTTCCCCGCGCTTATTTTTTGTGAGCGCGCATAAAGGCGCAGAGTTTTTTGAAGGTTTGCTCGCTTATCACGTGTTCTATTTTGCAGGCGTCTATATCGGCCGCGTCGGGAGATACGCCCAATACGCAGTGCAGGAAGGCCGATATAACGGCGTGTTTCTTTTTGACTTTCTTTGCTATAACCGCGCCTTTTTTGGTCAATGTCACGCGGCCGTATTTTTCATGCTTTATAAGGCCGGCTTTTGAAAGTACCCCCAGCGCGCCGCTTACGCTGGGCGTTTTTACGCTGAGCAGTGTTTTTATATCCGTCACGCGCGCGGCGCCTTCCCTGACGGAGGCTATGGCAATGGCTTCAAGATAATCTTCCATGCTGCCGGTGATGTTTTTAGTTTGTTTCATAGTTTAAGTCTGCCTAACTTTTAGACGTTTGTCAAGAGGATTTTTTGCCTGTCTGCCGGCAGAGGCATTGCGGCGCAATATTTTATATAATAATACATATTATTTTCGGGTGGGAACCATGTCCAAAGAAAGCAAGAAAGAAAGCAACAAATACTCCGCCACCGTCCTGTTGCCTAAGACGGATTTCCCCATGCGCGCCGGCCTGCCGCAGAAGGAGCCCAAGCTGCTACGGTTCTGGCGGGATATAAAACTTTACGATAAAATGCTCAAAAACGCGCATGGCCGCCCAATTTTTACGCTTGTTGACGGGCCGCCTTATGCCAACGGGCGCATACACATCGGACACGCGCTGAATAAAACTTTAAAGGACATAGTTGTAAAATCCCGCTTTATGACGGGCTACAACAGCCCCTATATCCCCGGGTGGGACTGCCACGGCCTCCCCATAGAACAGGCCCTTATCAAGGAAATGAAAACCGACAAAAGGGAAATTAAAGATATCCCAGCCTTTCGCCAAAAGGCTCGCGAATTTGCGCTTAATTTCGTCAACCAGCAGAAAGAGGGTTTTATGCGACTGGGCAATATAGGCGACTGGGATAACCCCTATTTAACCATGTCTGCGATATACGAAGGCCTTACAATAGAATCCTTTTTTGACGCCTGTGAAAAAGGCTATGTTTATAAGGGTAAAAAAGCTGTTTACTGGTGCCCCTCGTGCGAGACCGCGCTTGCCGACGCGGAGACGGAGTATCATGACAAAACCTCCTCTTCCATATTCCTGCGGTTTCGGATAACCACGCCGGAGCGTCCGGTTTTTGAGGGTCTTGACATTTCTAAGCCGGTATATCTTGCGGTGTGGACGACAACGCCGTGGACTATCCCCGCCAACATGGCCGCCGCCGTCAACGCGGACGAGGATTACCGCGCCATGCTTATGCCCGACGGAAGCTATTTAATCGCGGCCGATAAACTGGCGGACGCTTTTCTAAAGGAAGTCAATTTAACCGGCGTAAACGCAAAAATTATGAGAGGCGCGGAGCTGGTGGGCGCAAAATACGAGCACCCGCTGCTGGATAAAATAAACCCCGTCATAAGTACGGATTTTGTCGCCATGGATACAGGCGTGGGCATTGTGCACATAGCACCCGGCCACGGCGAAGACGACTTTTACGCCGGCCTCAAATGGAACCTTGAAATATTCTGCCCCGTGGACGAAAAGGGCCGCTTCACCAAAGAAGCCGGCGTCTGCGAAGGCGTAAGCATTTTTAAAGCAAATCCCGTCATAATAGACATGCTTGACAAAAAGGGCGCTCTGATAAAACGGGCTGAAATCGTGCACAGCTATCCGCATTGCTGGCGCTGCAAGCAGCCGGTAATCTTCCGCGCTACGGAGCAATGGTTTCTGAACATTGATAAAGACGGCCTGCGCCAACGCCTGGAGCGGGAAATTGATAAAACCGAATTTTACCCCGCCGGCGGGAAGACGCGTCTTAAATCCATGGTGGCGCAAAGGCCGGACTGGTGTTTGAGCCGCCAGCGTTTCTGGGGCGTGCCGATAATGGTGTTTTACTGCAAGGGGTGCGGCAAATTTCAGTACGATAAAAATTTGTTTAAACTCGTGGTTGAGCGCACCAAAAAAGAGACAAGCGATTTCTGGTTCAAAGAAACCGCGGAGCAGATTTTGCCCGCCGGCTATACCTGCGCCTGCGGCGGAAAGCGCTTCGCCAAAGAAACCGATATTATGGATGTGTGGTTTGATTCCGGCGTATCATGGAAGGAATCGCTAGTCCACCGCGGCCTGCCCTTCCCGGGCGACATTTATCTTGAAGGCTCGGACCAGCACCGCGGGTGGTTCCAGACCTCGCTGATAGCCGCCACCGTGGTGGCCGGCGGCGCGCCCTTCCGCAATATCATAACCCACGGTATGATTTTGGACCAGCAGGGCAAAGCCATGCACAAATCCGCCGGCAACAGCGTGGAGCCGGATGAAATTTTCAATACAACCGGCGCGGATATTTTGCGCCTTTGGGCAGCCATGGCCGATTACGGCGACGACGTGCGCCTGAGCAAGGAAATCCTTGACGGCCCTGTGGACGCTTACCGCAAAATCCGTAATACCGTGCGCTACGCGCTGGGCAATTTGTTTGATTACGAGCCGCTTAAACACAAAACGCGCGGCGAAGACCTGTCCGAGCTTGATAAATATATGCTCAGCCGTCTTGACGCTCTCATAAAAACCGTTCGGGAGGATTATAAAGAATTCCGTTTCCGCCGCGCGGTAAAAGCTGTTATGGATTTCTGTATACTTGATTTGTCCTCGCTGCTGCTGGACGCTTCCAAGGACAGGCTTTACACGCTGGGCGCAAACGCGCCCGCGCGCCGCAGCGCGCAGACCGCGCTTTATGAGATTTTGACCGCAGTCCTTAAGCTACTCGCGCCGGTGCTTTCTTTTACTTGCGAGGAGGCGTGGCAGGAGCTCAAAAAACTTCCGTGCGGGCAGGGGCTGGAGGAGAGCATATTTTTAAGCGTTTTTCCCCAAGACGTTTACTATAACGCGCCGGCGGAAGTAGTACAGAAATGGGATAAAATCCGCGAGGTACGGGCGCATGTGCTTAAGGCTTTGGAGGAAGCTCGCCAAGCGGGCACAATAGGCGCGCCGCTTGAAGCCGCGGTTGTCTTTAATTCAAGCGACAGGCGGACCAAAGAATTTTTGAAAGCCACTCTGCCGCTGTGGCCGGAGGCGGCGATAATATCGCGCGCGGAAGTGTCGGCGGAAGACGGTAAAGAGCCCCTTGAAATCAAAGTGTCCCATGCCCCGGGCAGTAAATGCCCGCGCTGCTGGCAGTGGAAGGAAGACATAGGCTCAAATAAAAATTACCCCGATATCTGCGCGCGCTGCGCAAGCGTGCTGGAGATGGAAAGCCCTGATGCCGTCCATTAGGATTTTATGGGCGCGCCTGCGCGCGGAGTTTATATTTATACCGCTGCTTTTTGCGCTGGACAGGCTGTCAAAAATAATCGCCTTGGATTTGCTGCGCCAGCGCGGCAGCGTAAAACTCGCGCCTTTTCTGCGGCTTACTTATGTGGAAAATACGGGTGCGGCTTTCGGCAGCTTTCAGGGCGGCAATTATGCGCTGGGCGTTGCGGCTGTCATAGTTTTGGGCCTGCTTTTTTACTGGCGCGGGGATTTGCTGAAATACGGGCCCGCCGCGCGCTGGGCTTTTATTTTGATAACGGCGGGCGCGTTTGGCAATCTTTATGATAGAATTGTACTAGGGTATGTTGTAGATTACATTGATTTTATAATCTGGCCTGTTTTCAACGCGGCGGATTCTTTTATAACAATAGGCGCGTGTTTGCTGTGCCGTTGTTTTATAAAGGAAAGCCTCCAGAACGGGCGGGAGGGTAAGAAATGAAGAAATATTTCGTTATTTTTTCGGCGTGTTTATTTTTGCTTTGCGGCTGCGAATCTAAAAACGACAGAATGTTCAAAAAAGCGGTGCGCTTTTACGCGGCCGGCGAGAATGACGCCGCCCTCAAAACCTATCACGCCATTCTGAGGGCCGAGCCGGATTACTTCCCCGCGCTCGTAAACCGAGCCGTAATATACGAGAAGATGGGCGAATTAAAACTTGCCGAAACCGATTATGAACGCGCCTATAAAATTGACCCGCGAAACGCGAAGCTTTTGAACAATATGGGTTCTTTTTACGCTTCCAACGGGAGGCCCCTGACCGGCATTTATTATCTTAAGCAGGCCACTGATGTCAACCCCGATTATTTTGAAGCATACATTAACCGCGCGGCCGCATATGAATCCATTGATATGGTGCGCGAAGCCGTGGAGGATATAGAAAGCGCGGTAAGCCTCAGGCCGCAGTCGCCGGCCGCGCTGGAAATGCGCGCGATAATAAACATGAAACGGCTTTACATCACCGAAGCTTTGGACGATTTATATCTGCTGCTTTCGCTTGATCCTTCAAACGCCAAAAATTATTACCGCCGCGCCATAGCTTTTAAACAGATGCAGAGATACGCAAACGCCATGCAGGATTTAAACAGCGCGCTGTCCATTAATCCCGATTACGTGAACGCGCTTTACGCCAGAGCGCAGCTGCACTTTAAAAACGTTGACCACAACTCCGCGTATTCCGACGTGGAAAAAATCAAAAAAATCAACAATAATTACGCGCCGGCCTATGAGCTTGCCGGCGATATCTGGGCTATAGAAGACCCTGTGCAGGCCGTGGCCAATTATTTGGCCGCCCGCAAGCTGGACCCCGCAAACGCCCGCAGATATAATGCCAAAATAGCCCTTATGCGCACGGAAGGAGGCCGCAAAAGGGTAATAACCAGAACTTTCAGGGAGAATTAGGTTTCTGCCAGAATCCCGCAACGCGGAAATTATCAAAGGTTCGCCAAAGTGACGGAAGATAAAATTATATCCCAAACAGTGCTTTTTGCGCCCGCAGGCTATGCCCTGCGCGGCTGGGTAAGCGTCTGTTGCGCCGCGTTTATGGCGGCGGCGTATTTTTGCGGGTTTTCGCACACGCTGGTATTGCTTGTTTACATAGTGACGCTTTTCTGGGGGGGTGAGCTTTTTATACGCGGCGCGCTGGGCGAGGCGGCAAAATTTTATTTCGGTTTTAACGCGTTTGCGGCTGTGAGTATGCTCGGCGCTTTTGCGTTTTTTATACTTAATAGTTTCGGCGGGGCCGGCGTCGCCGTGTCGGGCGATATACTGGCGCCGCCGCTTGTTTTCGCGCTGGCCAATTTTATAAAAGCGGCCGAGCTCGGTCGCGTAAACGGCGCGTTTGCTTTTATTGAAAGCGCGGATAATTTTATCCCGCGCTCGGCTGTTAAAGTGTCGGACGGAGAGCAAAAAAAATTATTTTCCTCCGAAATTGAACCCGGCGATACCATACTTGTTGAGCGCGGCGCGCGCGTGCCGCTGGACGCCGTCGTCTTAAAAAACTCGGCCGAAGTGGACGAATCCCTTCTTACCGGCAATGTTCTGCCGGCCGTGCGGCAGAAAGGCGCCACGGTTTATGCGGCAAGCGTAAATAAAGGGCCGGCCTTTACCGCGAGGGTTATAAGTTTAAAGAGCACCTCGCGCATAGCCAAAATTCTGCGCGCGCTAAAAGAAAGCGAGAAAAGAAAATTATTCCATGCCAGTCGGCTGGAAAGCGGCTCCGCTCCGGTACTTGCTTTTTTTATTCTGCTGGGCGCGGCTCAGTTCGGGTGGGGCGTTTACTCGCAGGGTGCGGATAAGTTGCTTTTCTGGTCGGCGGTTTTCTTTTTTATACTGGCATGCGCGGGGCCCGTCGGCTATATGGCGGCGGTGCTGCTGCCTCCGGCGCTGCTCAAAAAAGGCGCGTCGCGTTGCGGCGTAGTACTCAATAATACGGGCGTTTTACAAACTCTCACGCGCGCAGATACGGTTTTTATAGATAAAACAGGCACTCTTACCTCGGGGCGGCTGGAAGTGTCCGCAGTTGTACCCGCTGCGGGCGTTAAGCCGGCGGAAGTGATAAAAGCCGCGCTTATCGCACAGCAGGACAGCGGCAATATTTTTGAAACCGCCCTCAGAGAATATACTAAAAAAGATAAAATAAAGAGCGAAAAAGTAATTTCCCGCGAGCCTTTCCCGGGCAGCGGCATCCTTGCCGCCACGGCTAAAGACACTATTATAGCAGGCCGCGTCGCGTGGCTTAAGGAGCGCGGTATAGCCGCTCCGCCAGCGCGGGAGGAGCTTGGCAAAACGGCGGTGCATGTGGCCAAAAACGGCGCGTATCTGGGTTGTATTTATTTCAACGACAGGCTGCGCTCAAATGCGCGCGCGGCCGTCGCGCATATAAAAGAGCTCGGCAAAAAAGTATGCCTGATTTCCGGCGATAATCCCGCCGCCGTGCAGGCCGCCGCAGCCAAGGCCGGCATAGAGGAATATTACGGCAATATGTTCCCGCAGGATAAGGCCGCCAAAATCGCCGCGCAGTCTAATTTGGGCGAGCATATTATTATGATAGGCGACGGGTTTAACGATATCCTGGCCCTGCTTAAAGCCGACGGAGCCGTAGCTTTTGCGCCGAAGAGCCGCAATACTTTCAACAGCTGGGTTGATATTGCGGTGTCTTCGCGCGACTTCGGGGTTATCGGGCGTATTTTTGATTTTGACAAGAGGCAGAAAACCGTAATCAGGCAAAACATATTTTTTGCGGTTCTGGCAGGCGCGTGCGCCGTATGGTTTACGCTTTATTGCAATAAAGGCGCGCAATGGTGGCAGCTGCCGTGCTTCACGGCTGCGGCGGCGGCTTTTGCGGCGCTTAATTCCGCGAGGTTATTAAAATGACTAAAGATTTGGATTTCGGCTACACCAAAACCCACGCCCGAAAAGGCGCAAACGCAAAACTGCCAAAAATAGAGTGCTGGGAAAACCAGTATAAGCGCAATTATATCGTGCGCCACGAACTGCCGGAATTCACTTCCGTCTGCCCCAAAACGGGGCTGCCGGATTTCGGGTTTATCACCATTGAATATATTCCGGCTAAGCTGTGCCTGGAGCTTAAATCTTTAAAATACTATCTGCTTGAATACCGGGACATGGGCATTTTTATGGAAAATATCTCAAATAAAATTTTAGACGACATCGTGGCGTCCTGCAAGCCAAAAGCCGCGCGCGTTGTGGGCGAGTTTACGCCCCGCGGCGGGCTGGAAAGCACCATTATTGCCGAATATGGCGACTGGGGCAAAAAATGAAGGCTGAGAATATAGCCGTTTTCGGCGCGGGTATAGTTTTTGCGGCTTTGGTCTGGTATTTTTACTTGGGCCCAAAGTACGATATAAAACGCGGCGACGCGGCGACTATGCAAGCCCTGCATGAGGCTGATATAAAAGCTTTGGAAGAAGCCGCCGCCGGCATAGACGGGGAGACCGTCGCCAGCAGCTACGAAACCTACCCTGGCGAGGAAACTGCGGTGCCGGAAGAAGCCGCTGAAGTCACGAGAGATGAGGCCCTTGCCGCCGCCGCGGAGGAGAGCTTTGATTTTTATTCGCGCGCAAAACGCCCTCTTACTATGGAGCAGCGTGCCGCGGCGGGTGATAAACGCCGTCAGGCAAAAATCGTGCTTGACGACAACGAGGCTACAATGAGCGGCAGAATAACCCAGGATATGCCGGACGGCTACTCGGCCGAAGATATCCCGCAGGACGAGAATGGCGAGCCCATCCTTCAGGGCGCCAAAAGCCGCTTCACTATGCTCATCGCGCCGGTAAAATATCATTTGGTTAAAGACGCCGCCGCTTATGCCGTTTTTAATAAGGTAGGCGCGTATCCGGCCGTTGATTTTAAAAAAAACATGATAATTCTGCTTGAATCCGACGGGCAGCTTGCCAACGGATTTTTTGAAATAGAAGCCGCGGAAGACGGCGCCGAAGCCATAGCGATAGATTATAAAGTAAATATTATAGGCGGTAATGAGCGCAGCGCGACAATGGCGCATACTATACTGCCAAAAAGCGACAAAAAAATAATTTTGAGACA
>JAIRLH010000157.1 GCA_031259485.1 Elusimicrobiota bacterium | reverse complement strand
CTCTTTTTTCAGATTCCCGCACGACTACATTGCGGGAACGACAAAGGAGAGACTTTCGGGAATGACAATTTTTCCCGCCCTTTATATCCGCAATGACGGCTTCTTTGCAATTGCGTCTTGCGGAAATAATTTTAAAAAGATAAAATATATTATATTTAAAGAGGTTATCAAAAATGGCAAAACTTAAAACAGGGCGCCACACCAGCGCGATAAAAGCGCAGCGCCAGTCGCAAAGAAGGAAATCCAGAAACACCGGCCTCAAGAAAACAATACGCGCGGCCGCAAAAAAAGTAATTGCCGGCAAAGCGGCGCAAGATTTAAAGAAAGCGTCATCCGCGTTGGATAAAGCGGCAAAGAAAGGCGTAATCCACAAGAAAGCCGCCGCCAGAAAGAAATCCCGCCTGGCCAAGCTGGTAAACAAAGCCGCCAAAGCAAAATAAGTTTTACGGATTTTTACAAGAGACGCTCCGACGCGTAAAGCGCCGGGGCGTTTTATCGCCGGAAAACAATAAAATAAAAGGGAGAATTTACGCTTATGATTCGTGATGAGATAATTCCGAAATAAAATCTACGGATTGGGGTAGAAATAAACTTCAATCATTTTCATCATGATGCCGGCGGTTTCAAGACGTTTGCGGTTTATGTCCCAGTATTTGCACTGGCATACACGTCCAAGCTCTTCCTCGGTATGCTTAAGAACCAAACACGCCACCTGGCTTGAAAAATCTTTATACTGCACGGTCTTATGATTTGACGTATCGCCAAGATACAGGCCGTACCCTTTATAGGGTATGCCATGATATGTAAACTCGTAGTTGCATAAAATCTTTCTTATCATAAATTAATTATACAAAATTTAGCCCAAATCTATTAAATGCCACTGTTTCTGGTAAAGTTCAATAAGCCGCAGTTTAAAAAGCCGGTTTTCGGGTCTGAGCAGCTGCGGGTCGTCATTCATCAGGAAGGCGCGGTCATCCACCGCCCAGCGCAACACTTCTTTATCTTTTATGATGTCGCCTGTTTTAAATTCCAAATCGCCGCTTTGGCGCGTGCCCAGGATTTCGCCCGGGCCGCGGATTTCCAAATCTTTCTCGCCTATTTTAAAACCGTCGTTTGTGGCGCATATTGTGCGCAGCCTCTCGTCGGCGTGCGCGCTGCAGCGCGGGGCGACGAGCGCGCAAAAACTTTCGGCCGCGCCGCGGCCCACGCGCCCGCGCAGCTGGTGCAGGCTGGCCATGCCGAAGCGCTCCGCATTCTGTATCACCATTACGGCGGCGTTTTTTACGTCTATGCCGACTTCTATCACTGGCGTGGCGGCAAGCACGTCCGTAATGCCGGCGGCAAAATCTTCCATAATTTTTTGTTTTTCCGCGGCTTTCATGCCGCCGTGTATCATGGCTATTTTGAGCTGCGGCATAAGTCTTTGCAGACGTTCAAATTCCGCCGCGACGGCCTTAAGGGCCAGTTTGTCGCTTTCGTCTATCAGCGGGTAAACTATATAGGCCTGGCGGCCTTTGGCGACCTCCGCCTGCACAAGTTTCAGCGCGGCGCTTTCGTCGGCGCGCATAGTGCGCACGGGCCTGCGGCCCGGGGGCAGCTCGTCTATGGTTGAAACGTCCAAATCCCCGTAAAAAGCCAATGCGAAGGTGCGCGGTATCGGCGTGGCCGTCATGGAAAGCATGTCAATATGGCGCGCCTTCGCGCGCAGTCCGGCGCGCTGTTTTACGCCGAAGCGGTGCTGCTCGTCAATCACTATCAGCTTCAGGTTTTTAAATTTGACATTGTCTTCTATCAGCGAATGCGTGCCGACGACAATATCCGTTTCCCCCTCCGCCAGCGCGGCCAGGATTTTGGCTTTTTGCGCCGTCGCGGTTTTGGAAGTCAGCAGCTCAACTTTTACGCCCAGGCCGTTAAGATATTTGCGCATGGTAATGAAATGCTGCGCGGCCAAAATTTCAGTCGGCGCCATAAAGGCGGATTGAAAACCGTTCTCCGCCGCCAGCAGCATCGCGCACAGCGCGACGACTGTCTTGCCGCTGCCGACGTCGCCCTGCAAAAGGCGCGTCATGGGTTTGGAATTTTGCAGGTCCGCAAAAATTTCATTGATTACGCGCGTCTGCGCGGAGGTAAAATTAAATCCCAGATTGTTTTTAAACGGCGTAAGCAGCGTGCGCTTTATCTGATAGCCGTGCTCTTTCACAGCCGCTTTGCCCTGTTTTTGCTTTATCTGCCAAGCCATTGTCATGAGCAAAAATTCCTCGTAAACCATGCGGCGGCGCGCGGCCTCAAGCTCCGCCGCCGACGCGGGGAAATGTATTGCGCGCAAAGCCTGCTTTACGTTGAGCAGCCTGCGTTTGGCCAGCAGCGCGGGCGGCAGAATTTCGGTTTCCTCCCCAAGATATTTTTCCACGGCGGCGGCCATGCACTCGCGAAATAATTTATTTGTCAGCCCCTGCGTGAGGCTGTAAAGCGGTATCAGCCCGTTTGTATGTATTTTTGCCAAAGGCGAATCCGCGGGATAATATTCGTCAACATTAATGCGCGCGGATGCGAAGGAATTTTTATCCTCCCTCCTGCCCACAATCCACAGCCGCGCGCCGGGTCTGAAATCTTTTTTAAGCGCGGCCAGCGCGTCGTAGCGCATTGAACGCCGCTTAAACCATACGGCTTCGCAGAAACTGCCGTCGTCGTTGCGCAGAAAAGCTTTGAAAACCGCAAGACCGCGCGCGGGTACCAATTGCGTATTTACTACTGTGGCCAAAATGCATAAATTTTCTGTTTTTTTGAATTCGGAAAGCGGCGCGTTCGGCCGTCTGTCCTGATATGCGCGCGGGTAATAATGCAACAGGTCCGATACCGTCGCAATATCCAAACCCGCGAACAAAGCTGCTTTTTTGGGGCCTACGCCCTTTAGGTACTGTATGTCGGCCATGGGTATATTGTAGCAAAACGCGGCGCGCGGAGGATTTAAGGGCGGTGCTCCCGCCCGCCGCTTCAGCGGTTCAAAAGCGTAAGGATTACGCCTTTTATCAAAATTTCCGGATCGCCCGCGGAAGAGGATTTAAGCGCCATGTCGGCCTCTATAATTTTATCAAGCGCGCGCTGCAGAGTTTTAAGCGCGGGGTATCTCTGCGCGGCGGCGAC
>JAIRLH010000080.1 GCA_031259485.1 Elusimicrobiota bacterium | reverse complement strand
GCTTGAAACCATGACGCGCGAGCAGGCCGAAACTCTCGCTAAAGAAAACGGCGGCAAAGCAGGCGGCTCCGTTTCCGCAAAAACCTTCGCCGTAGTAGCCGGCGCGGAAGCCGGCGGCAAACTCACAAAAGCGCAGGCTTTAGGTATTAAGATACTGACGGAACAAGAGTTTCTGGCGCTTATAAAAAGATAATTTAAGGCATTAGATAACAACTTCGCTCTTCGCTGGTCGTGCCGGAAGAAACTACCGCGCCAAGCGCGGGGCATAATTCCCCGGCAGTCTCGCAGCAAAAAATTCTTTTTGTTTTAACGTTCATCCTGAGCAAAGGTCTTTTTCCTGCCGAATAAATGCCGTAAACATCCGCGCCGGCGTTTTTAAGGGCTATTTCAAAATCTTTATCTTGTACTATAAGATAATCGTCCCCTGCGGGCGGAGCAGCTAACTTTATGCCGTGAATTTTTAAATCCAAATCGTCAAAATTTATCGAATAGGCTCCGTTAGTTAAATAATATATATCCTGCGCGGCGGCAACAGCTTTTATAAGCGTAAGGATTTCCGACGCCTTGGCGCGCCGCATGGCTTTTTGATACTGCGGCAAGGCGACAGCAGCCAATATGCCGATGATAAAAACAACAACTAATAATTCAATCAGAGTAAAAGCCTTTTTGTTGTGATGCATGGTGATATCCTCGTTGATTTAAAAATAGAGTTCTATTTTTTATACTAAATATCATCATGCGTTTACAAATATTTTGTCTGCCGTCATTGCAGGAATAGCGGAAGCGAGCGGCGCGCTTTTACCGCATATTTATTTTATTTAGATTGTACAAATTGCTCTCGTCCTGGCCGCCAAGCAGGCCCAGAAGGCAGTGGGTAGCAGTTTTTTCGTCGTATACCAGCTGTTTTATTATCTTAAACGGGCCGATTTCGCTTGTATTATGCACATGTATGCGAGGGCCGTTGCAGTGCAGAGTAAGATTGCCCACTTTAAGATGTTCCTCGTCCACATAGGCGGAAGGCAGGTTTTGGGCAATAGTTTCCTTAAGGCGGGCTTCAAGCAAATTCAAATCAATATCGGGCTTCAGGGTGAAACGCAGCACAAAACCGCCGGCGATATCTGTGCTGTAAAAAGTACTCTCGTCTATTGCGAACTCATTTTCCAAAAGATGTATCGCCAGATGCTCCAGAGTGTGCGCGGCCTTGCGGCGCTGCAGAGAAGCGAAAACAATATCGTAAACGCTGCTCGGCAGCGGGCCGAAGACATTGGGGCGGACAATCAAAATTTCGTCCCCGATTCCTATGAGCATATCAGCATTTATTTTAAGCGAGGGATACAGCAGGTCAAAATGCTCCACTATAACGCGGCGGCCGCGCTCCAGCGCGGCGCGCACGAAATCCGCAACCTGATAAGGCTGGGAAAACGCGGTTTGGAACCGCATATCAAGATGTAAGGTTGTGGCGGAGCCGATATCTTCCGGCAGGGCGTTCACCTGCATTATTTTATGCTGGTCAAGCCCGTCGTCGTCATTTGCGAGCGACAAACCCGGGAACATCCCTTTTATCAGCGAAGACTTCCCCGACCCCGCTCCTCCCACTATGCCTATCAGCCTGTCGTGGAAAGTTAAATGCCGCTGGGCCAACTGCTCGCCTAAAAAACAAAGCCGCTCTCTGCCTTTGGGGGCAAGATAATTGCAGTAGAGGCAGTATTCCTGTAATATTGGCGGCTTTTTCATGTTTATTTCGAGGCTTAATTTTACAGCTCAACTTTTGCGTTGAGCAAAGGAGCGTGCTGCTGCGCGCCGTAAACGTCAGTTTCCCCCAAAGCGCCGGAGGGTATCGGCCGCACTATGGTGGTTTTAACGGCTTTTGCCGGGTCAAAATAAGTAATCAGTATAATATCCTTTTCTGGTATATTATAAAGTTTGGCAAACATTTTTTTGTTGATGATTTTTTTGGCTTTTGCCTTTTCGTAGGTAGGAAAATCTTTGAAAATCACGTCAAAAGTCAGCTCGTACGGGCCGGAGTTTTTACTCCTTATGACAGTAGCCAGATCTCTGAGAGTATATTGCATACAAATTATTTCCTCCCGTTTATTTTAATGTATCTGACGGGGAAAGGCTCCGCCGGATCTTTGACTTCCATGAGGTGGTATATATTAAATTCATACACCGCGCCCATGTGCGCGTCGGAAGGCGAGAACGGGAAAGCCAAATTCCCCGCCGTAGAAATGCGGCCCTCGTATCCCATGTGCAGCATAGTGCTGCGAGCAAAGCCGCAGATGGTATCCGCCTGTTCCTGCGTCGGGGCAACGGCGTCAATTATTACCGCCAGCTCGTGCGCTTTGCGATTGTCTATGCCGGAGAATATACCCATAACCCCGTTGCGGCCGTATATCTTAAAATCAAGATAAAAATTCTTAATGCCGTATGTGCCAAAATTATCTTTGACGCGGTCTTTTACTTTCTGGACGATTTCGTCAATATTCTCTATCATCACCGGGTCTTTTATGCCCGCGACGGAAAAAGTGCGGTACCCTATCCTGCGCGCGCCTTCAAGTTTAACGAAGTATTTTTCAGTCGGTACAAATTTTGTGCCCTTTACCATGACAGTGCTGTCGTTAACCTGTGTAAATGTGGTGCCGCGCAAATCCAGCGCGCCGCCGGGGCCCGGGAGAATGTAAGGATTGGTCTTTTCATACAATGTATGCGCTGCGACGGAAAGCGTCGTGCATTTTCGCGCGGGCGAAAGCGTTGAAAGCAGAAAGCAATCCCTGCGCAGATAACCCATAAGGCAGTCGCTGCCGCTGCCAGGCGTGGCGGCAATAGCCGCGCATTCCAGAATTTTACCCATGTGCAAAGCCAGCGCTTTGTCAAAACCCTGTTTGAGAGGCAGCGCCGCGAATTCCGCCGGATCATAGGAGCGGCCGGCCAGAATAACGTCCGCGCCCGCGTTAAGGGCTTTTATATAAGGCTCCTCCCCGATTTGGGCCACTATGCGCACGCTTTCGTCCACGTCTTTAGCGGTTATGGGCTTTGCGGGCTCAAGCGGGATAACCTTGCCCTTTTTTAGCTGTATTTTGACGATATTTTTATCCAGCTCGGATTCTATTACTGCCAATTTAAAGTTTAATTTCCGCTCTTTGGCGATTTCTTTGATAATGTCAATGGTCAGTTTTACGTGCGGGCTGCCGCCGCTGCCGCCCGCAGTGCCCACGATTACGGGTATTTTAGCCTTAAGGCCGGCCGGTATCATTATGCTAAGGTCGCGCTTGACGGAATTGCGGTCCGTAAAACTCTGTCCCGCGCCGAGGTAATAGGGGCCCGGGTCGGTGGAGCCCGCGTCCGCCACTATCACATGCGGTTTGCGGCGCATGCCTTCTTTAAAAGATTCTATGGGGAATCCATAGCCCAGAATAGCTGTCGTGGAAAGAACCCTTATTTCGTCCGTTATTTTATCCATTTTTTGCCTCTTATTCGCTTCTTTTCACCCGCGTGCGGTCAGAAAATTTTGTTTACAACGCGTAATGACTGCTGATAATTTAATTATATTTTATCATATTTCCGCTTTCCGCTTCGGAGAAAGCAAATTTTTATTGCAAAAACAAAATTGATTTAGTATAAAAAATAGAACTCTATTTTTAAATCAACGAGGATATC
>JAIRLH010000011.1 GCA_031259485.1 Elusimicrobiota bacterium | reverse complement strand
CGTTTGTGCCTGATTATATAGAAAAGGGCATTCTTAAAGTTGACCCGTTTGAAGCGCTTGACCAGCAGGGCGTGGGCTTTCTTATCCGCCACTGCGTCAAAGAAGGCAGAAACGTTAAGAACAAGCTCAAAATCGGCATCTGCGGCGAACACGGCGGCGAGCCCGGCAGCGTTGAATTCTGCCACAGGGAAGGATTTGATTATGTTTCCTGCTCTCCGTTCCGCGTACCGATAGCCCGCCTTGCCGCCGCGCAGGCCGCCGCAAAGGACGCGCTTAAAAAGAAATAAAAATATAATCGTAAAATCGCATTAAAACCCTAGCTCATAAGGAATGTGATGCTGCTACAAAGCCAGCGGAGAGCCGAGCTGCGGTAATTGCGGGAGCGAAAGCGGAACAGTGGAATGTGATGAAACAACAGGACAGTGGAAAGCCGTGCAATGGAGCGGTACATGTACGGGAGAGGGCGTGTGTACTTCTGGAGCAACACAATCTTGCGGGTTAGGCGTAGGCGGAACCCAAACCTGTTCAGAAAATTGTACATGGGGAAATTGTTTATGTGATGATGATAAATATTGCGCGCTTTATAATTGCCCAACAAATTATAGACATAAACCATCCGCCTACAACGCCTGCGGGAGCACTACACAGCTTTGTTGTGAGGAGAGACCCTGCCTTTCTGCAGACTATCAAACTGAATATACTTGCGGAAACACTACATATTGTATATATTCTGAAAAATCTATGAGCGGTTTTTGGTACGCATGTGATGGAGAGAACCTATGCGTTCCCAAAATCAGAGGAGGACCTGGGCTTAACGAGCAACTCGCCGCTCAAATAGTTTACGGATATGGAAGTATATTACAACCAGGCTACTTCCCTTATAATTCTTATTGTAGTGGTATGGTATCTTCTGGCGGCGCGAAAACATGTTGTTATACTTGGGAAGCAACATGCAATAACAATTCTCCTTGTTAATGGTATAAACGGATATATGGATTACTACGCGCTTCCGTAATTTCGGAGGAGGAGTATGCATAAGTCCAAAGGTATCTGACGGATTGGTAAGGCCGTTTTAATTTTAGCAGGCAATACTGCGTGGAAAATGGGTTTGCATATGATATGTTAGATGATACAAAACCGGTCTCATAGCGTCTGGAAAATGATTTAATAATATTTTTGAGGTTTACCATATTTAACCCCCTTAACCCCAAAAAATTATTTCTAAGACGCTATTAGACCGGTTTTTGCATATTAGGCCTAGGCCTCCTGTTATTTTACGGCGATTTCCACGCGGCGGTTCGTCGCGCGGCCTTCTTTGGTTTTATTGTCTGCAATCGGGTTGGCGGCGCCTTTGCCGGAGTAGACAATCTTTTCGGCCGGCACGCCTTCTTTCACAAATACGTCGCGCACGGCTTTGGCGCGCTGCTCGGAAAGCCAGACATTGTAGTCGGGTTTGCCGGTGCTGTCGCTGTAGCCGGTGACAGACAATTTATTATAGTCGAGTTTTTTGAGCTCATCCGCTTTGCCTTTTAGGTATTTGGAGAAAGCGGGAGTGATTTCGGAGCTGTTGCTCGCGAAATTAGTGCCGGCTACGGTCAAAGTCTTGCCGACTTCCATTTTGGGCTCGGCCGCAACCACTGGCGCCGGTTTGGCCCGTTCAACGTGTTTTACAACGGGCGCAGGCAGCGCGGCGGGTACCGGTTTTGGCACGGGCGCTACTTTGGGGGCTATATTGCCTTTATTGACTATACAATGTTTTTTGCATGATTTGAAGGCATTGCCTTTAATTTTAATGGCTTTGCATTTTTTATGGCAGATATTTTCCAATCTGCTTTCTTCGGCGCATTTCTTGCAGACAATGCCGTCGTTGCAGCATTTGCCGTAGAAGCATTCCTGATTCCAAGCCGCGTTGAGAGTGGTAACAGCGAAAACTATAGCGGCAGACAGTATTACTTTCTTCATGTTTCAATATCCTCCTTTTTAAAGATATTAAAACTATTCTATAAAATATTTTGAAAGTTTTTCAAGCGAAATGCCGATTTTGGCTTTGCCGGCCTTAAATTTAGTAAAATATTAACAATACTTTGCAATTTTGTAAAATTAAGCGAGGTTCCTATGCCTAAAATCAAAAAAGCCGCGCCTAAAACCAGCGTAAAAGCGGGGGGAAAAGATTCCGCGGCGATGGCTGAAGTTAAGCAGTTGTATAAATTTATGCAGGATAATAATCTTGGCGCTATAGACTACGAGGAAAAGGGCGTGCGCGTCAAACTGGTGCGCCAGGCCCCCGCGCAGGTGGCGGTGCCCGTGGTTGTAGGCGCGGGCGTCGGCTTTGCTTCGCCCGAAGCCCCGGCTGCGGCGCGGCAGTACGCGCAGACTATAAAATCCCCGCTTATGGGCATATTTTTCCGCGGTTCGTCCCCCAGCGCTCCGCCTTTTATAAAAGAGGGCGAAAGCGTCAAAGCCGGCACGCCCATATGCCTTATAGAGGCCATGAAAGTTTTTAACGAAGTCAAAGCGGCGCATGACTGCGTCATTAAAAAAGTTCTGGTTGAAAACGGGCAGCCCGTCAAACCCGGGGACCCGCTTTTTGCAATAGAAAAACTTTAAGTCTTTGCGCGAGGATACAAAAATGTCTTTCAGAGAAAATATAGAAACCGCCGCCGGCAGAATAACGGATTTCCTTAAGGATAAAGAGCAGGCGACTTCATGGCAGATAAAGACCGCGCTGCATTTATCAAGCTCGGTAATGTTTATGGCTTTGGGTTTACTTATCGCCGCCGGCAAGGCAGAGGCCGAGCCCGACGGTCTTAATTATAAGATAACAAAGAAGTAGCGGTGTGTTTACCCTTTTTGTCGTAGCTGCGGGGTGCGCAACGACGGCAAAGCCGCCGGCGGGGGAATATGAGTCATAATATACGCAAGAAAACAAAAAACAAATCCGCGCGGAAGCAGGGCACTCCTTTCGTCCTTGCCGCGGTGTGG
>JAIRLH010000161.1 GCA_031259485.1 Elusimicrobiota bacterium | reverse complement strand
GCCAAAAATTTATTGCCCAAGCCTTCGCCTTTGCTTGCGCCCTCAACAATACCCGCAATGTCAACAAAACGGATAAAAGCAGCCGTCTTTTTAGGAGGTTTGAATAGCTCGTAAAGCGCGTCAAGCCGCTTATCGGGAATGGCAACCACGCCCACATTGGGCTCTATCGTGGTAAAAGGATAATTTGAAGCCTGTGCGCCGGCATTTGTCAAAGCGTTAAAAAGTGAAGATTTGCCGACATTCGGCAGCCCTACTATACCGATATCCATAAAATAAGACTCCGTTATAAATTATTAAGGGGCAGTAATCGCCCCGGTTATTATTTTTTTTCACAGGATTTTGGGAAGGATCAAAAAACACCCAAAAACCGAAGAAAACGCCCCGTACGAGAATCGAACTCGTCTTTCCGCCTTGAGAGGGCGATGTCCTAAACCAATAGACGAACGGGGCTTAAATTCTGTATTCATATTATACCAAATACCATGCGCTTTGTAATATTTTATATACTATAGATAAAACTCAATATAAGCGAGGAAAAATAATGAAAATCCATTCCTTTAAAGTCACGCCCAACCTGCCGGAGAATATGAAATTTCTCGAAGAGCTTTCCAACAATATGTGGTTCGCGTGGAATTGGCCCGCAATCAATCTCTTTGTAAAAATAGACGAGGCTTTGTGGGCGCAGTCTCACCGTTCGCCAAAGTGGCTGATGGCCTCCGTCTCGCAAAAACGGCTGGAGGAATTAAGTAAAGACCGCGGCTTCATAGAACACCTTAACACGGTGGAAAAACTCTACCGCGATTACCGCGCCAGTAATGACACCTGGTTTGACGAAAACAAAGGCGAGGGCAAGGATAATTTCCTCGTGGCTTATTTCTCCATGGAATACGGCATAGGCGAGGGCCTGCCGATATATTCCGGCGGTTTGGGCATGCTTTCGGGCGACCATATGAAAAGCGCGAGCGACCTTGGCATGCCTATACTCGGCGTGGGCCTGTTTTACCAGAAGGGCTATGTAAAACAGGTGCTCAACAAAGACGGCTGGCAGGGCGAGGAATACCCTGGCAATGACTGGGCCCACCTCTCCGTTGAAGCGGTTTTAAACAAAGACGGAAGCAATATGACTGTCGACATACCGCTTGGCCGCGAAGTTATTAAAGCCATGATATGGCGCGTGCCTGTTGGCCGCGCTTCGCTTTACCTGCTAGACACTAATTTGCCGGACAACGCCCCCCAGCACCGCACAATTACCGAGACCCTCTACGGCGGCGACAGGGAAAATCGCATCAAGCAGGAAATCGTGCTGGGCATAGGCGGCGTTAAAGCGCTCAAAGCCATGGGCACAGAGCCGAGCGTTTATCACATTAACGAAGGCCATTCCGCGTTCCTGCTGTGCGAGAGAATTATTGATATAATGCAGCAACGCAAAATATCTTTTGCGGAGGCGCGTGAAATCGTTTGGGCTACTTCCGTCTTCACCACGCATACGCCGGTAATCGCAGGCAATGAGTATTTTGAATTTTCGCTTATCCGGAAATATCTGGATCCTTATGTCGCGCAGCTGGGCATAGGATGGGACGCATTTATGGAGCTTGGCAAAACTGCGCCGTCATCGCCACAGTTTTGTATGACTGTGTTTGCTTTAAAACTTTCCGCCTATTTAAACGGCGTGGCCAAGCTGCACGGCAAAGTATCGCGCGAGATGTGGAAAGATATCTGGGCCGGCCTAAACGTGGACGAGGTGCCCATTACCAGCATCACCAACGGCGTACACGCCGCCAGTTGGGCATCGCACGAGCACACCGAACTTTACAAAATGTATCTGGGCGACAGCGCGATAAGCAGTCCTCTGCCGAAAATCTGGGACAAGGCCGATAATATCCCGCCGGCAGAATTATGGCAGATACACCAGATAAGAAAACAAAAACTTATCCAGACTGTACGCAATAAAACGGTGCAGACTTTCGCACGCCTAAACCCCGGCCTTGCTACGCCGCGTAGCGTGGGCAAACTGCTGCGCGAGGACGCGCTTACAATAGGCTTTGCGCGGCGCTTCGCCACTTACAAACGCGCTACGTTGCTGTTTAGGGATTTAAACCGCCTGGCGGATATTGTCAATAATACCGCGCGGCCGGTACAGTTTGTTTTTGCCGGCAAGGCGCATCCCGCCGATGCCTCGGGCAAGGAATTCATTAAACTTATTTTCAATGCTATGCAAGACCCGAGGTTCAAAAACAAAATAATTTTTGTTGAAGATTACAATATGAACCTGGCCCGTTACATGGTACAGGGCGTGGATGTATGGCTTAATAATCCTATACGTCCGCTGGAGGCATCGGGCACAAGCGGCATGAAAGCCGCGCTCAACGGCGGATTACAACTTTCCATTTTAGATGGCTGGTGGGACGAGGTGGGGCCGTGCGATTACAGCTGGTCAATAATCGGCGCAAAATCCTACAAGGACGAGACGGAGCGCGACGAAGTGGAGTCCCAAGCGCTTTATAGTCTGATAGAAAATGAAATCTCTCCGCTCTATTACGAGCGTAATGCCGACGGCCTACCTGAGAAGTGGCTTAAGATGATGATAAATTCGCTTAAAAATATCGTCCCATTTTTCAATACCAACCGCATGGTAATTGAATATTACGAGAAATTTTACTCCAAAGCCTATTATTACGGACGTATTCTGCAATCTGCCGGCAAAACGGCCGAGGTTGCGGCCTGGCGCACGGCAATCGCCGCAAATTGGCCGCGCGTGTCAATAACCGATACCACGCCGGTTATAGATAAAGCCGTGCTAGTCGGACAGACTGTCAAATTTAAAGCGCGGGTATCGCTGGGCGGACTGCGTCCGCAGGATGTTGTGGTACAGCTCCAGCTGGGCCTGCGGGCGGCGGGCGGCGGCTTTGAATGCTATCGGGACTCCGTTATGAAAAACAGCGGCAAAGAAGGCGACGTTTATTTATACGAAGCCGAAGTCCAGCCCGACAGCAGCGGCCGAACGGATTACGCGCTGCGCATACTGCCATTCAACCAGAATATTCCCAATCCTTTCACGCCGATACACGTGGCGTGGGAGGAGTAGTGAGTGGGAATCATATCGTCGTAATTACGAGGCTGAAAGCCGCAGAAATCCATCCGTAAGCTGTACAAAAGCAATATGATTAGATTTCTTCGTACGTTTAGGCCTCTGTTTAATTCGCGCTTTTTAACAAAAAAGCGCAAATTTTTTATATAATAATGACTAATAAAATGTGATAAAATCATTATATAATAAATCTATTAGGCCAAATAAACGGGGGATTGTATGAAATATAGACTTGGAATTGATTTAGGAACTTCTTCTATAGGCGTTGCAGCATACAGTCTAAACGAGAATAATAAAATACAAAATTTGGAATATCTGGATAGTTATATTTTCGGCGAACCTGTTTATACTTCGCAAGGAAAGCAACTAAAAACTTTAAATAGCCAGCGCAGAACCGCCCGTCTTGCACGCAGGCAGATTGAACGCAGAGCCAATCGTCTAAAAAAATTAGGCTATATTGCCCAAAGCATTGGCGTAAGTAAAGAAGATGTTAATAAAATCTCCGGTGATAAAGTCCACGAATTAAGAGCAAAAGCAATTTCCGAAAAATTAACTTTGCCGGAATTTATCAAAGTTCTATTTCATATTGTTAAAAATCGCGGTTATAAAGGCGATTTAAAGATTTTAGAAAAATTAGAGAATGAACCTAACGATGAAAATGAAAACAATGAACAAAATTCTAAGAAGAAAAAACAAAAGAAAGGCATTGCCGGTAAGATAGAAAACACAAAAACAATGTTGTCAAATTCCGGGCTTCAAACTTTGG
>JAIRLH010000123.1 GCA_031259485.1 Elusimicrobiota bacterium | reverse complement strand
CTTTTAAAAGGGTTGTATAGGGTATTTAAAAACATTGCGAATAAATACCGTCAAAATAATTTTCTTAAAAATCTGCGCGGCTCAATTATCCTAATTGTCTCATATCTCTTTGATGTTTTACAGTAATTTATAACATGTCATTTAAAAGTCTAATGGCGTCTGAAAAATGGATAAATAATATTTTAGGGGATGACTATAAAAATATTGCAAAAGATGTGGCGGAGTTGAGCTAAAAAAGAAAGATTTTTATAGAAACAAGCAAGTTTACAAATGCAAATATTGTAAACTTGCTTTTTGTTTGCAGAAAGACTAGAGTGGTTGGGAGACAATAGAATAGATAGCCCAACTTGAGACACTGGGCTATAAGTTTAAAAGCTTTACTATATACGTGACAGCTAAGGCCAAGAGGGCAAAACACGGCAAAAACCTTCCGTAATTAAACCCTAAATTACTTCGCTTTATTCTGAATATTTTCCAGCTCGCTGATGAGGCTGTACAAAGTGGGCTGCAGTTTGTTGACGTATTCGTTTTCAAAAGTGGCTACGCGCTGCTCCACCTTGGCAATGGCGTTTGCGGAGGAGGCATTGCGTTTTTCTTCAAGCAGTTTTATTTCTTCCAGCCTGTAATGCAAATCGCGCAATTTATCTTTGATATCGGCTATTTCTTTCGCCGCGGAGGAGGGATTTTTGCCGAAGATTTTAACCGCGTCCTGCGCCACCTGTGCAGCGCCGGCCGCGATATCTTCCGTTATATCAAGCCCGCCGTCGGGGCTTTCTTTCGCGCCTGCGCGGCGGTATTTTGCTATAAAATAAAACAGCAAAACCAGACACGCCGCAAAACCGGACGAACTTATGATAAAAGTGCTGGACATACCGTTATAATACCATATTTTTAAGCCGCGCGGCGCGGCGCGTTATTGATCAGTTGCAACGCGCGGTTTATATGATCAACAACAAGATATACGCGCCCGTGTTTATTGCCCACGCAGCTGCCGTAAACGGAAGTTATGTTTATACCCGCTTTGCCCAGAATTTCGCCGACGGTCATGATAAAACCGTCGCGGCCTTCTTCTTCAATGCAGATAACTTCGGTTTTGACGCTGGTATAGCCGGCTTTCGTTATAAGGCGGCTGACGGAGGACATATCAAAATCCGGCGCGAGCGGCTCGATTATAAATTTGACCACCATGGCCTCGTACCTGACCTCGGACGAAAAGCCCACAATATCCAACCCTTCCCTGTACAACATTTCGGCGAATTTATGGAGCGTGCCGGCCTCGTTAGTCAGGAAGACGCTGTACTGATTTAAGGTTGTTGCTTTCATTATAAAATCTCCGCGGTAATAATGCCTTTATGTATATTTTAGCATTCCTGAAGAATTTTTACATCCGGCGTATCTTTTATTATCCCTCGCTCCGCTATTTCATGTGAGGAAATAGTGAGACAAAGGAAAGGGATACGGCCGTTCTATACAACCGGCTCCAGGACTTCGTGGGAGTTTAGATAATCTTCTATGAAGAGCATCGCGCGGCAGTCGTCCTCATTATACATCAGCACTTTGTCCATAAGTTCCTGCGGGCCGCCGGCAAGCCATTTGGTAAAATAAACCATGCTGTCCATTGCGCCGCAGTCCGTCTGCCGCCAGCGGAAACCGAAGGCCGGCGCGACGGCCTTAAGCGAAAGGCTGGGCGAAGGCAGATAAAAAGATTTTTCCACTACGATTTTCAAATCAACGCAGCGGCTGAGCAGCTTTTCCAAATCAGCTTTAATGGCGGGATATTTCTCGCGCAGTTTTTGCATTTTTTTGACTTCGTATTCCGTCCAGTGGTAAAGGTTTGCGTCCGCGCCGTCGCCGATATAATCGGCGAACTGTTTAAAAATACTTTGCTCGTCCGCTTCGCTTTTTGCGATGAAGGAAACAAATTTCCCGCCCTCCTTATCCCACAGGCCGATTAGATATACGAAGGAAATAGTGTCCCCCGTAAAAGTTTCAGTCGCCTCAAAATCAAAATACAAATTGCGCGCGGCTACAGCCGGCGGCCAGAATTCGCGGCTGCGCGCTACGGGCTTTTGCGCGCGGTAAGCGGCGGCGGTGCTGTAAATTTCCGCGGCAAGCACGTCCGCGGGGTTTTGCGGATCGGCCAAAATTTCTTTTATTTTTGCAAGGCCGGCGTCAAGCACGTCCTCGTAATTTATGAGGCCGGCGGCGCGCAGCAAACCGCGCTGAGCCGCGCTTAAATGCGGCAGCAAAACCAAATCCTTATGCTTAAAAACATATTTATTGGCGTAAACGCGCCAGGGGGCATGCGCGGCCTTGGGCGGTTTTTTTGCCTCGGGCACCAGAGCGCCGGCTTTTATGGCGGCCCAGTCTTCAATGCAGGTCCGCACGCGCTCTTTAAAGCGGTCTGTATCCAAACTCTGCTCTTTACTGCGCAGGACAAAAAGCGCATTTGCCGCCTTCGCGCTTTGGACTTCCGTCAGTATCATGTCCATAAGCGCGGTCTGCACGGCATAATGCTCTTTAAGGTCGCCCGCGCGCTTAAGCTGCACTATTTTATAATGATAATCGCCGAACAGACTTACGCCGTTGTTGACTTTAAGCAATAAATTGACCGTGCCCCATACGCCGCGCTGGCCGCGCAAATCCCACAGGCATGCTCCTATTATGCCTTCTATGCCTTCCGCCATGGCGTCAAGGGTGTTTTTGAAACGTTTTGCATCGTCGTCAGCGCCGCGGATTATGATTGTGGTGCGGCAGTATTCGTGTATCCACGCGTCTCTGTTGCCGCGGTCGGCGCGGCCGCGCATGTTTTCGTACAGGTTGGGTTCTTCCACGGCTTCTTCCTGCGGGGCATGGTAATTGCACCACAGGCCGAAAGGGTCCTGCAGCAGCAGGTACATTTTACCCGCGTGGAAATCACCCGCGTCCGGCGTGCGGCCCGCGGACATTTTGTAAAAAATTTCTTCGGTTATCGGCATTGTTTCCTTTAAAAATATCGCAAATAAGTATCGTCATCACATCTTTTGTCATGGAATGCTTTTATCGGGTATCAGGTTTTTTCAGATTCCAGATTACGACCTTCGGCAATGACAGCAAAGGCGTATTAAGAACATACAAATTTGTTTTACTGCGCGTTTCTTATTTTTTCAATTTCTTCCAAAAGTTCTAAAGCCGGCCCTTCCAACTCGGAGCCTTTTGCCAGTTTAGAACCCTTTAGCGCGTTTTCGTACGCATCGTCCAGTTTGCCCTGCGCGCCCTGCGACTGCGCAAGCAACAGCCAGCCGTTGGGAGCATTGGGATATTTTTCCGTAAATTCTTTCCCTTTTTGTTCCGCTTGCTGATAATTTTTATTATCCAGCGCGCCGCTTGCTTCCAGCAAAATCTGCTTGGCGTTTTTTATCTCGTTTTCACGTTGAATTTTCTCTTCTTGTGCGGCTTGCAATTTTTGGTTGTCAGCGCCTCCTACTCTATTCCCCGCATCGTCAAGAGTTTTTTGTGCGCCGTCGTGATCTCCCAGAATTTCCTGCAATTTGCTTTTAAGTATAGGGGCGTCTATGAAATTGGGATTATTTTTTATGGATTTATCCGTATTTTCAAGCGCCTCTTTATATTTACCCTGATTGGCCTGCGTTGCGGCAAGATTATACGCAAAACCGGAATTGTTAGGTTCTTTTTCCAACAATTTTTTGTAAAGCTCCTCCGCCTTTTTAAAATTTTTGTTCTCAAAAGCGGCATTAGCCTGATCGTTAAGTTCCACCAATTCTCTGTCCTTCACCATTCTTTTAGTAATCATGCGCTGATTTTCCCGCAATTCGTCTTCCTGCCGCTTTGCTTCGTCATACTCTTTCTGTTTGCCCTGCGCGGCATAAAGCTCCTTAGCTTTGCCTATATCTTCAAGCGCGCCTTTTATGTCGCCCATGTCGCTGCGCAGTTTGGCGCGCGCCGCGCGCGCGGCGGCGTTCTCGGGGGCCAGCTCAAGGGCTTTAGTCAAATCCTTTATCGCATGAGCGGCGTCGCCCTGCTTTTCGTTAAACGCGGCTCTTTGCTCATAAAGCGCGGCATTATCCGGCGACATTGCTATCGCTTTATCAATGTCGCTTACCGCGCCTTTGTAATCGCCCGCGGCGGATTTCTTTTTGGCGGAGGACATGTAGTCAAGCGTGTTTTGCGGCGCAGCTGGGGCTTTGCCCCTGCTGTCGGCCACGGTTTTGCGCAAAGCGGCGTCATAGGCGGCAAAATCATCGGGCGCGGGCATATCTCCTTTAAGGTTCACGGCGGCATTGGCCTTAAATTTTTCAAGCGCGCCCTTGGGGCCTTCTATCGCGGCGTTAAGCGAGGAAATCAGCTGCTCCCTGCGTTTGGCCGCGGTTTCGTCCCCGCGTTTTATGGCGAGAGTCTGCGCCGGTTTTTGCGCGGACGCATTTCCAGAAGCGGCATTGCCGCCGCGCTTTTTGCCGCGCGCGGCCTGTTTTGACGAAGCCAGATAATTATCCGCCCGCCGCAGCGCGGAAGCGGCGTCCCGCGCGCCGGCGGCGTCGCCAAAACTGGCGAATAAATCCCTCGCGCGCGCAAAATCCAGCGCGGCGGGCGGGATTTGCAGCATATTCATATTGGCCACGCCCCTGTTATAATAGGCCTGCGCCATCTGCGGGTTAAGGCGCACGGCAAAGCCAAGGTCGCTTGCCGCGCCGGCGTAATCGCCCAGCATAAATTTAGGTATTGCTCGGCTGAAATAAAACTGCGCGTTTGAAGGCTCCAGCGCGAGGGCCGTATCATAGGCGCGCAGCGCGCCGGCATAATCGCCCAGCTCGGCAAGCAAATCGCCCTTGGCGGCGTGCGCGGCCGCGTCATTGGGGCGCAGCGCGATGATTTTATCCAGCGCGGCCAGCATATCGGCCGGAGTTTTGGCGGCTGTTAGCGCGGGCAGATAATCGGCAATGCTTTCGCGCCGCGCGTCGGTTTGCCGAGGCGCGGGCTGCTGCTGGCGGCTTTTTTCATACCGCTCAAAAAGCAGCCAGCCAACCACAATCACGATGGAGAGGCACACCACCACGCCCGTAAGCATGCCGACGAGGAAATTAGTCTTTTTCACGCCGCCTCCTGCTGTTTGACTACGGAGTAAGGGCAGCGGTTGTTCATAAGGCAGCGCGGGCAGTGCTTGGTGTCAGGATCAAATTTCTTGGCTTTAATCGCTTCGCCGGCCGCAGTAAAAATATCAAGTATTTCCTTTTCGTTAAAGCTGTCAAAATCGGCCGATATTTTTCTGTCCAGAGCCACAAAATAAACCGTGGCTTTGCCTTTTTTTAAATTCCACGCGCGCCGCGCGCCGATGCTGTAAATGCCCAATTGCAGGGAGGAGGTAATATCATAACTCTCTTCCAACTGCGCGTCGGTTTTATAGTCTATCACTTCCCATCCGCCGTCTTCAAGTTTATCAATGCGGTCTATTTTGCCGCGTATTACCCACCCTTCGTAGTCAAACATAAACTCGCGCTCCGTGGCGTCAACCGTTGATTTGCGCCCGTATTCGCGCTGTTCGTAAACCTCAAGCATTCTGCGGCCTTTGAGATAATATTCCATCTGTTCGGCCGCGCTCCTGAAGCCCGCGCACAGAAAATTGGCATTGTAATAACGCATGATTTCGCTGGGGTCGCCGCGGTGGGAATGGTAATCCTCCAGCGTACGGTGTATGGAAACGCCCAAAGAAGTGGCCGGGGTCAGGCCCTCTTTTCTGCCCTCCGTATATTTGAGTTTATAGAGGTAGGGGCATTCCCTGTAGGTTTTGACTTTGGAGTAATTAAGCTCCCTGGGGTTTTGCGGTATCATCGGTTTTGTATCTCAAAAAGTGTATAATAGTATCGCCGTACTTTTCCTCGCGGAAAGTTTCAAGCCCGACGGGGATTTCAAAAGTTTCGTTCTGGTGGTGCTGCGCTATTATCATGCCGCCGCGCGACAAAAGGCACGCCGCCGCGACTGAAGCCAGCACAGGCCCGGTGAAATTAAGCGGCTTGTTATTAATGTCGCGGTAAGGCGGTCCCATGAAAATAATATCATAAACCCCCTCCTCGCCGTAGGCGGCAAGCCACTGCGTGCCTTTGAGAATATCGCCCTTGAGCACCTTCGCGCGGTCCTTAAAGCCCAGATGCTCCAGGTTGCGCGCCATGGTTTTGAGGCACGCCGGCTCCTTATCAACCATCACGGTTTTCATGGCACCGCGCGAGAGCGCTTCAAGCGAAACATTGCCCGTGCCGGCAAACAAATCCAGCATAACCGCGCCCGTTATGCGCGGGCGGATTATATCAAACAGGGATTGTTTTATCCTGTCCGAAACCGGTTTGACGGGCAGCTTTTTGGAGACGGAAAATATTTTGCGCCCCCGCGCAGTGCCGGCGATTATCCTCATTATATATGCGCGATACCCTCTTTTAAAGCGTATCTGATAAGCGCGGCCTGTTTATGGATCTTGAGTTTGCGCATTATATTGTTGCGGTGCACGTGCACGGTATTAAGCGAAAGCCCGAACTCCTCCGCGATTTTTTTGCTGCTATAGCCTTCCGCTATCAATTGCAGCACCTCGCGCTCTTTGGGCGTAAGGATGGATTTGGCCCGCTTGTGTGAGGTTTTGTTCAGAAACCCTTCCACAAGATAGCGCGAAACTTTTGAGCACAGAAAAAAGCGGTCGCTGATGACCTCCTCTATGGCTTTTATAATCGTGTCCGTATCGGATACCTTTACCACAAAGCCCTTCGCGCCGGCTTTTATGGCTTTTTCAACTGAGATGCGGTCGTCATACATGCTTAATATTATTACTTTGGCGGTCGGTTTCATTTTGAGTAGCTTCTGCGTGGCTTCTATGCCGTTTAAAAGCGGCATGGAAATATCCATAAGATAAACGTCCGCGTCATTCTGACTGGCGAAGTCAATCAATTCTTTACCGTTGGAGAATTCGGCTATAATCTGAATGTCTTTATTCTCTCTCTCCAGTACGGCCCGTATGCCGCTGCGCACCATTACGTGGTCATCGGCCATTGCGATTTTTATCATAAACTCCTCACATATATTATTTTTTAGGGCAGGATACTTTGATTCTAGTTCCTTTCCCTTTTACGCCTCTTATCTTAATCGAACCTCCGATATAAGATAAGTTTTCCCTCATACCCAAGATGCCGAGTTTGTCAATGAAGCAGTTGTGCGTACCGGGGTAGCCTATGCCGTCGTCGGCGATATTCAGAAAGATGGTGTTTGCATCCTCCGTGAAGTTAATATCCGCCTTTGTGGCTTTGGCGTGTTTGAGCGTGTTGTTCAGCGACTCCTGCACTACCCTGTACAAAACGATTTTTGCCGTCTCCGACATGCGCGCGCCGTCTTTTATTTTATACCTGTAGTTTATCCTGAGCGGCACGGCGTTTGCAAGCGTGTCTATAAGATTTTTCACGGCGGAGTTGAGGCCGATTTCCTCCAGCTGCGGCGGGCGCAGGTTTACTATTATCCCTTTTATCCTTGAGAACAAATTTCCAAAAGCTTCCGAAACATTGTCCGCGCGGACCAGAGCCGCGGCTTTTTTGCCGTCTTTGACATCTTCTTTTAATATGCCCAGCAGCGAATTTATTACCACCGCGGCGGTGCCGACTTCGTCATGCAGCGCGGATGAGATTTTGCGCTTCTCTTCCTCACGCGCGTTGACGAC
>JAIRLH010000055.1 GCA_031259485.1 Elusimicrobiota bacterium | reverse complement strand
CCTTCCGTTTTAATATTCGTAAAAGACTGGATTTCGCCTTCAAAAGCAAAAACGCGGACCGGACAAAGTAAATAAAAATAATTTCAGATTAACCTTCATTCAAGTATCAGCTTTATTTTTTTGAGCCGCGCCCGATTGATTTCTTTGTGCTGCGCCGCGACGGCGTTCATCATGCTTTCATTACACATGCCGCAGCGCTTCAGCCCGGCCGCAAGCGGTACCGCGGCCGCAATCAATTTTTTTGCGGAGACTTCGTTGCTTTTCATTGTTTCATTGACTTTTGCGGCGGAGACTTCTTCCCCCTTCCTCCAGCAGTCATAATCCGTGACCATAGCGCAGCAGCCGTATGCAAGTCCGGCTTCGCGCGCGAGTTTCGCCTCCGGGCAGCTAGTCATGCCGATTAGGCTCCAGCCCATTTTGCGGTGGAACCCGCTCTCTGCCCTCGTAGAGAAGGCAGGGCCTTCCATACACACAAGCGTGCCGCCGCGCGCGGTTTTGATTTTCAGTTTCTTCGCCGCGTCAAACAAAGCCTTTTGAAGGCAATTGCAAAAAGGATCGGCAAAAGAAACATGCCCCACAAGGCCGCCGCCGAAAAACGTCTGCGCGCGGCCCTGCGTTTTATCAACGATCTGATCGGGAAAAACAAAAGTATGCGGCGGCAATTTTTCTTTTAGCGAGCCTACCGCGCTGAAAGACAAAATTATTTTTGCGCCCAGTTTTTTGAGCGCGTAAATATTGGCGCGGTATGGGACTTCCGACGGCAGATAAATATGCCGCCGGTTGTGGCGCGCCAAAAAAGCAACCTCGACGCCGCCCAGCTGTCCGCAGATAATTTTATCCGAAGGCGCGCCGAAAGGCGTCTTTACGGCAACCTCCCTCGCGCGCCGCAGGCCGTCAATTTTATAAAGGCCGCTGCCGCCGATTATCGCGATTGACGGCATCAGTTCATATCCGAGTAAAGAGGGAATTTCTTTAAAAACGCCTCAACTTTTTGGGAAATTTCGGAAAGTTTCCCGTCGTCTCCGGCATTGACTATGGCTTCGTCTATGAAACCCGCGACCGCCGTCATATCTTCTTCCTTCATGCCGCGCGTGGTGACGGCCGGCGCGCCCAGGCGTATGCCGCTGGTTATCATCGGCTTCTGCGGATCGTAGGGAATGGTGTTTTTGTTGCAGGTGATGCCGGCTTTGTCAAGCGCGGTTTCAGCCTCTTTGCCCGTGATATTTTTTGCGCGCAGGTCAACGCTGAAGACATGACAGTCCGTCCCGCCCGCGACAATGCGGTAGCCGGTTTTTGCCAGCTCCGCCGCGAGCCGCGAGGCATTTGCCTTAACCTGCTTCTGATAAACTTTAAACTCTGGTTTAAGCGCCTCGCCGAAGCAAATGCCCTTTGCGGCTATCACGTGCATAAGCGGCCCGCCCTGATTGCCTGGGAACACGGAGGAATTAACCTGCTTCAAATATTTTTCTTTGCACAAAATCAGGCCGCCGCGCGGGCCGCGTAAAGTTTTGTGCGTGGTGGTGGTGACAATGTCCGCATAAGGCACCGGCGAAGGATATTCCCCCGTTGCGATAAGGCCCGCGTAGTGCGCAACGTCGCACACGAGGAAAGCGCCCACGCTGTCCGCGATTTCACGCAGTTTCTTCCAGTCAAAAATGCGCGAATAATTTGAAGCGCCGGCCATAATCAGTTTGGGTTTGGCGGCTGCGGCGGTTTTGGCGGCTTCGTCGTAATCAATGGTTTCCGTGTCGGGGCGGACATTCATTTCCACGATCTTAAAATATTTGCCGCTGAAGTTCATAGGGTGCCCGTGCGTAAGGTGTCCGCCGTGCGAAAGGTTTAAGCCCATCACAGTATCCCCGGGCGCGATAAGCGCGAGATACGCGGCAATATTCGCCTGCGCGCCGCTGTGCGGCTGCACGTTTGCGCCTTCTGCTTTGAAAAGTTCTTTGGCGCGCTCTATGGCGAGGGTTTCAACAATATCAACATATTCGCAACCCCCGTAGTAGCGTTTACCCGGGTAGCCCTCGGCGTATTTATTGGTCAGGATGGAGCCCTGCGCTTCCATCACCGCGCGGGAAGTAAAATTTTCGGAAGCGATTAATTCAATCCTGTTTTGCTGGCGGGCGGCTTCAAGCATAATGGCGTCGTACATCGCGGGGTCCTGCCACTTAATATGTTCGTACATAAAAACTCCTTGCAAAGAAATTTTTAAACTGCCATACATTAATTATATCAAACGCAAAGTAAACGCGGTTTGCAATTATTTAGAAAGAAAATATTCATCGCTACATGGACGCTCTATAACATACGCTTTAGGACCGAAAGATTAGCGCGCTTCCCCAAAAATTGGCGATCTGTTAGTTTGGCCAGAACATGTAAGCCTCTTCTTTCGTAAGCGGAATTAGAGACCAGCGGCCAAAAAGAACGTCTTTTATTTTTTATTATATTGCCGCCTTCGTATTTTATGGCAAGATAATACATAAAAAATAAGATAATATTTTATAACACAAATGAAAGGGCGCAAATATGATGAAAAGTATTATATTTTATCTGCCGTAAAAGTCCTTTATCACATCGCAGACAATCTTGACGTCTTCGGCTGAAAGTTCCGGATACATCGGTATTGAAAGCACTTCTTTGGCCGCATATTCCGTATGCGGATAATCGGCAGGATTTATTTTCAAATTAGCATAACACGGCTGTTTGTAAAGCGGTACGGGATAGTAAATCGCATTGCCGATATTGTTGGCCTTAAGGTGCGCGGCCAAAGCGTCGCGGTCTTTGACGCGCAGCGTGAAAACATAATAACTCTGGCTCCAGCCAGCGCTTTCGGCCGGCGGCAGTTTAACCTGCGGAACATCCTTAAGCTCCTTACGGTACAAGGCGGCGACGGCGCGGCGGTTTTCCGTCCATTTTTGCAGATGCGGCAGTTTGACGCCCAGCAACGCGGCCTGTATTTCATGCATACGCAGGGTGGAGCCTTCGCGGTCGTATTCATAAGCCTTGCCCGCGCTGCGGCCGCTGTGGCGCAGACTTTCGCAGGCGTCGGCAATAAATTTATTATTGGTAATTATCGCGCCCGCGTCTCCGCATGCGCCTAAATTTTTGCTTGGATAAAAACTGAAAGCCCCCGCGTCGCCCAGACAGCCGGTAAAAACGCCGTCGCACTGCGCAAGGTGGCTTTGCGCGCAGTCTTCAATAACCTTAAGATTATGCTTTGCGGCGATTTTAAGTATCTCGGGCATATTGGCCGGATAGCCGAACAAATGCACGGGTAAAATTGCTTTGGTTTTTTTGGTGATTTTGCTTTCTATCCGCTCAGGGTCAAGATTGTAGGTATGCGGGTCAATATCGGCAAAAACAAAATCCGCGCCGGTGAGCGAGATAGAAGTGGTTGTCGCCACGAAGGTAAAAGGCGTGGTAATAACTTCGTCACCCCTTCCTATGCCCGCGGCCAGGAGGGCTATTTGTATCGCGCTCGCGCCGGATGAACACGCCACGCAGTGCTTTGCGCCCAGAAGTTTGGCAAAATCCGCCTCAAAGGCTTTGGTTTTGGGGCCCAGCAGCCACTGCATGGAATTTAAGGCTTCCAATGCGGCGTTATTAAGCTCCGTCTTAAGGCTTTCATGCTGCTCTTTAAGATTAAACAAAGGTATATTTTTTGCGTTCATATTTATTTATCCAGAAATTTAATTTCCTTCAGGGCAAGCAGCTCCCTGAAGGTTGAAGAGAAAGTCCTTGAGGACATATTTACAACCAGTTTCACTATAAAAAGGCCCTCGTCCTTGAAAACCTCCTCTTTTATTATATCCGCCTTGTGCCTGGTTATGGTGGAATTTATTTTTTCCACCACGCTCCAGTCTGGCTCGCACTTAATGGTGATTGTTTCAAAAAGGCGCACATGGTCAAATGCGTCCATAATTTTACGCACCACAAACTGCAGTACCAGCACGGCCAAAGTGGCCGAAGCCGCCAAAACAAAATTGCCCAGCCCTATCGCCACGCCTATAGCCGCTACAACCCATATGCTGGCCGCCGTGGTAAGGCCTGATATTTTATTGCCTTCCCTCAGTATGCTGCCGGCCCCTAAAAAACCCACGCCCGCCACCACCTGCGCGGCGATACGCGCCGGATCTCCGCCCGAGACGGAGGCCGAATACACAGAGCATAAAGCAAACACGGTTGAGCCTATGCAGATGAGCGTATTGGTCATGAAACCGGCGGGTTTATCGTGGTAGCGGCGTTCAATCCCTATCAATCCGCCCAATACCACGGAAATAAAAAGCCGTAATAAAACTTCGTTAAGCGTTATCATGCTTTGGATACGGGCATAAAATTCAGAATAATAAAGTAAACCAGCATTACCGCCGCTCCCAGCGGCAACGCGGCTTTAGCCCACTCCTTGCTTTTAATTTTAAATTTGGACGCGCAGATGATATTTGGTATATTCCCGGGTATCAAAAACCCGCCCGAAACTATCAAAGCCATCAGCAGGAATTCTATCTGCTTCTTTGTCATCGCGGGCACGATTTCGGCTGCGGCAAGCGTAGCGTTGTCCAAAATAGCCGATATACTGTTGGCCCAGTACAACGCCCACGCGGGCAGCCTCATAATAGTAATTTCCGCCAGAGGAGTTAGCCCCTTGCCGAACAATACCAAAGCCGCGACAAACAAAAAGACTTTTGCCGCGCGGATTATTATTTGTTTTATGCTTTCATTCTCCAAAAGAACTTCCGTTGTATTCTGCCCGTCTTTTATATGCGCGGCCGCGGCGGAAAATAACAAAACGCCCGGCACTACAAAAATCCATAAAAGCCGCATGAGGTAAAAGAACCCGGCGTTGTGCGGCGCGCCGGAAAGTTTGGAGGTGACGATAGTTGAAAGCGGCTCCCCAAGCGGCGTAAGCACCGCGCCCAAACCTATCGCAAAGCAGCCCATGATTATTACCCAGACCGTATTGCGGCGGGAGAGTTTGAGCGTCGCTACAATCTCGCACAATACCAGCGCGGCTATTATGGCCGTTATCACGCTTGAAAGCAATGCAAGCGCAAGTATAAAACAAAATATCGCCGGCTTAAGGCCGGCTTTGCGCTCAACCGATTCAATAAAAGCGTTGATTTGCTTGCGCAGAACCCTGAACAACAGCCCCATTACCAACACAGCCAGCGAAATATTAATCGGCTCAAGTGCCGCTTCCAACACGAGGTGCGCGCTCCATACGCCGGTAATGCTTACGGCCGCGACGCCGAGGATAAACAGAAAAATTTCCAGCTGCTCCTCTATCTTATGCACCAGAAAAGGCAGGAATAATGCCATCATTATTATTACAGTAAGCGATATTATCTGCGGCAGCGGCATTTTACTCAAGCCCCCATGTTTTGAAATCTATCAGCACAGGCGTTTTTTTGCGGCTCAGGCCGATTTTACCCGCTCGGGCCTTGGCCAAAACTTCGTCCCAAAAGCCCTGCGCGCGCAGCACAAGCTCCGCCACCTCGCGAAAGACGCCCTGCCCGCTTTCCGCCGCGGTGGTATAATGGCAGATTTGTTTGACTTCCTCTCTCGCGTTTTTGACGGCGCAGGCCAGGCCTGCGCGCAAAAGTATCGGAATATCAATAAGATCGTCGCCGATATAGGCCACCTGCTGCGCTTTGAGGCCGGTTTTCAGCAGTATATGTTCCAGCGGCGGTTTTTTTGAGAGAAAGTTGTAATATAAAAAATCCATGCCCAGCGAATGGGCGCGGTGCGCTGTTGCCGGCGCGTTGCCGCCGGTGATTATGCCTGTCTGTATCCCCGAGTCCCTTAGCATGTGGAAAGCAATGCCGTCATACGCGCTGAATTTTTTTATTTCGACGGTTTTACCGTCAGGCGTGGTAAAGAAATTCATGCTTGAGTCGGTCAGAACGCCGTCAACGTCAGTCAAAACCAGTTTTATTTTCCTTGCGCGCGCCAAAACGGCGGGCGTATATTTTACTCGCTTAGTTGCCATAGGTATATTATATAATAGTAATATGACGAAATTATACCTCCTTTTAGTTTTTGCGCTGGCATTTGGCTGCGCGCCTAGAACCTATATAAGCAGGGCTTATGATTTCAATAAGCTTCAGAGAATCGGGATTTTAGCCTTCTCCTCCCCGAACAATGCCTTTGACGGGGCCGAAAATCTTTTTGCCGAAAACCTTCTTAAATACGGCTATACCGTAGTAGAACGGGCCAAAATAGAACAGGTGCTGGGAGAGCAGAACCTTGGCGCGGATTCTTATTTGTCGCCCGACCTTACGCGTAAAATCGGCAAAGTGCTGGGCGTGGATGTGTTGCTGCTGGGCAGCATAACCTCCTATTTGCCCGAGCAGAAGAAGCTGGCCTATAATATCAACAGGGTAAATACGAGCGAGCCGGTTTTCCGTAACGAAATCGTCAAAACGCCGGAGGGCGAAACCATAATAAAACCTTCCTATGCCGGCATGCAGGAGCGTCGGGAGCGCAGCGTCTATCCCTATGAATACACTATTTACGCGCAAGTCGGCGTTGTGGCAAAAATGGTTGACGTAAACACGGCTGAAATCGTATGGGTGGGCGACGACACCACGGAGGGCGTAAGCGGGCTGGATGCCGTTTCCTCTATCGCGAAGGCGCTTATAAAAAGCTTTGACTCCCGCGTGCGCGCAGCAAGGAAGAAAAAGTGAAAGAAGAATTCCTGCGCCGCGCGGATATAAGGGGCGGTTCGCCCGTGTTTTGGCTTGTTGCGGCGGCGGCTTTTGTGCTTGGCGCGGTGTTTTACGTGCGGCAGACTTCCTTTGTCCCCGTTGACACGGAGACGGCCGCGGCCTATGTTGTTTATGAAAGTAAAGATAAAACAAGCTCTTATAAAAAATATTTCCCGAAACCTTATTCCATTAATGATTTAGCCGCAGGAGAAGCCCTATGATAGACTTAAAAATACTTACAGCAGACCCTCGGGAGACAAAAATCCGTTTGTCCGCGCGCAATGCAAATCTGGCGCAGCTGGCCGATAAAGCGCTTGCACTTAATCAAAATTATAAAACCGCGCTGGCGGAAGTTGAAATCCTGCGCGCCAAACGCAATGATCTGGCCAAAAAAATAGGCCTGCTGCGCGCAAAGGAAGGCCCCGTTGCCGCGGAAGAAGCTATGAAAGAAGCCAATGCGCTCAAAGAAACCATGGCCGTAAAAGAGGAGCAAACCGCCGCGCTCAAAAAAGAAATTGACGGCCTGCTGTCCACTATCCCAAACCTGCCGGATGCTTCCGTACCCGCCGGCCGCGATGAGAAAGATAATAAAGTAATCAAAGAAAATACCTTACCGCTGCCGCAGTTTAATTTTAAACCAAAAGACCACCATGAAATCGGCGAGGCGCTGGGCATACTGGACTTTGAGAGGGCCGCGAAACTTTCGGGCAGCCGCTTCGCATTGCTGCGCGGCGACGGCGCAAAACTGGAACGCAGCATAATCAACTTCATGCTTGATATGCACGCCAAAAAAGGCTACAGGGAATTTATGCCGCCCGCGATAGTAAACGCTTCCGCGCTTTTTGGCACAGGGCAATTGCCAAAATTTAAGGAAGACATGTACCACATTGACGGCGAGGGCGACCAGTATTTGATTTCCACCGCAGAAATACCTTTAACCAACCTGCACGGCGGAGAAGTGCTGTCCGCCAAAGATTTGCCCAAAGCTTTCTGCGCCTATACGCCGTGCTTTCGCAAGGAGGCCGGCGCCTACGGCAAGGATACGCGCGGGCTTATCCGCAATCATCAGTTTAACAAGGTGGAGCTTGTGTGGCTTGCCAAGCCCGAAGAATCCATGGAAATTTTGGAGCGTATGAC
>JAIRLH010000039.1 GCA_031259485.1 Elusimicrobiota bacterium | reverse complement strand
GCCGTGTGCCGCGCGATGGAGCGGGATTTATCTTACTTCCCCCCCGCCCGCAGCGGCCTTATAAAAGCACTGCAAAACGAAGAGCAAACGCTTGATTATTGCAATGATATGGGCGGCCGCCCCGGCGTTTTTTGGGCGCAGCTGTTGCTTGACGGCAGAAGCGATGACGATTTTGTAAATAACGCGCGCCGCATGGGCCGCGCATTACAGATAACAAATATTCTGCGCGACATTGCGGACGACGTTGCGGACGGCCGCTGCTATCTGCCGCTGACGGATTTGACGGCGCAAGACCTCCTGCCGCAGGATTTGGCGGATAAAAAAAATTACGGTAAACTGCGACCTGTTATTTTTAAGTGGATTGCTTACGGAGTGGAAAATATTTCGGCCTCGCCGGATTTTATCGTGGGAATCCCGCGCCGGTATTTCGGCAGCCGCGCCTCGGCAGCATGGCCCGCGCTGTGGTGCCTTGATACGCTTTATCTTTTGGCTACAGCAGGAAATCTGCTTGATAAAAAACGACGCATAAGCATACCGCGCCGCATGATTTATCTGACAATATTGTTAAGCCCGCTTTACTGCTGCAGCAATTTTATCTTCCGGCGGATTGTAAATTATAAAGCAATGAAGATAAAAAACCTTACTCCTCAATCTTAAGCATTGCAACAAAGGCTTCTTGCGGGATATCTACGTTGCCGATGCTTTTCATGCGTCTTTTGCCTTCTTTTTGTTTTTCCAAAAGTTTGCGCTTGCGGGTTATGTCGCCACCATAGCATTTGGCGATGACGTCTTTGCGGAAGGCGGGTATGGTTTCGCGCGCGATAATCTTGCCGTCAACGCGCGCCTGCACGGCCACTTCAAACTGCTGGCGGCCGATAAGCTCTTTTAATTTTTCGCACAACAGCCTGCCGCGCGTCTGCGCTCTGTCCTTGTGCGTGATTACGGAAAGCGCGTCAACGGGCGTGCCGTGAATTAAAATTTCCATAAGCACGACGTCCGCGCTGCGGTATTCGTCAAGCTCGTAGTCAAAAGAGGCATACCCCTTTGAGACGGATTTAAGTTTATTGTAAAAATCTATCACCATCTCCGCCATGGGCATATAATAATTTATCATCACGCGTTGGCTGGAAAGGTGCTCAAGGCTGATAAAGACGCCGCGCTTTTCCTTAAGCAGCGTCATTACCGCGTCCATAAAAGCGATGGGCGTGACGATTTTGATTCTTATCGTTGGTTCTTTAATATCAATAATATCGCCGTAAGGCGGAAAGTTGGCGGGATTGTCTATCCACTTATAGCCGTCCCCCGCGTCGGTCAGCGCGGAAAGCTCCTGCGGGTGGCTTTTGCGGTGATGGAATTTTACCTGATAAATAACGTTCGGGCTTGTGGCGATGAGCGATAAATTAAACTCCCTTTCCAGCCTCTCTTTGACGATTTCTATATGCAGCAAACCCATAAAACCCAGACGAAAGCCAAAGCCCAGGGCTTTGGAAGTCTCGCTCTGATAACTGAAGGAAGAATCTGACAAATTCAATTTTTCCAGCGCGGTGCGCAGCAGCGGGTAATCGGTGGAATCTATGGGGAAGATGCTTGCGAACACAACGGGTTTAATATGCTCGTACCCGGGCAGCGGGGCTTCGGCCGGATTTTCCGCAAGCGTGACGGTATCGCCCACCTGTACGGAGTGTATATCTTTAATACCGGCCACGACGTAGCCTACCTCGCCCGCGCGTAAAACATCGCACTTTTCCATTTTGGGCGTCATGAAACCCAGCTCTTCTATTTTAGAGTGGAAATCCGCGCCCATTAATTTGAGCGTCTGGCCGGTTTTTAACATGCCGTCAACCATGCGCACATAAATTATTACGCCGCGGAAAGAGTCGTAAAAAGAATCAAAAATCAAAGCGCGCGTTTTGCCGCGCTCCGCGCCGGCGGGGGTCGGGATATCCCGCACAATGCGCTCAAGCAGGCCGCCTGTGCCAAAGCCGGTTTTTGCGCTAACGCGCTCCGCGCTTACAGGCTCTTTGAGGACTTCCCAAATCTGCTCTTCCGCGATATCCGCGTCGCTCTGGCTAAGGTCAACTTTATTGATTACGGGTATAATTTTGAGGCCCAAACTCTGCGCCAAATGCGCGTGCGCCACAGTCTGCGCCTCAACGCCTTGCGAGGCGTCCACCAGCAGCAAAACGCCTTCGCAAGCGCGCAGACTGCGGGCGACTTCGTAAGAAAAATCCACATGGCCGGGCGTGTCAATCAGATTCAAAATATAATCTTTGTATTTTAAGCGCACGGCTTTAGCTTTTATCGTTATGCCGCGTTCCCTTTCCAAATCCATGCCGTCAAGCAGTTGGGCCTGCATTTTGCGTTTGGGAACCGCGCCGGTGTCTTCCAGTATTCTGTCGGAAAGCGTCGTTTTGCCGTGGTCAATATGGGCTACGATAGAAAAATTGCGGATTTTGTCCATTCATTATATTTTATAAAATTATGCGCCAGTCTTTGTTGCAATTTCACCCATGCATACTGCTAGAAACATTTGGGTATGGCAAAAGCAAGCATATTATTGCAAAATAAAGATTTATTTAGTATAAAAAATAAGACTTTATTTTTAAATTAACGAGGATATCCGCATGCATAAAAATAAAAACGCTTTTACTCTAATTGAATTATTAGTCGTTGTTTTGATTATCGGCATTCTCGGCGCGATTGCCATACCGCAATATCGGTTCGCGGTGGCAAAAACAAAAGCCACGGAAGCATTCGCCAC
>JAIRLH010000034.1 GCA_031259485.1 Elusimicrobiota bacterium | reverse complement strand
TTGAAAAGGCCTGCGCGCCCGTTGACTGCTATATCGGCGGCGCGGAGCATGCGGTGCTGCATCTTTTATACTCGCGCTTTTGGCACAAAGTTTTGTTTGATTTGGGTTATGTAAGCACTAAAGAGCCCTTCCAGAAACTGCGCCACCAGGGCATGATTTTGGCCTTTTCATACCGCGCCGCCGACGGCAATTATCATTCTTATGACGAAATTGACTTCAGCGACCCTGCCGCGCCCAAACTGAAAGCCGGCGGCGCGCCGCTTCACGCGATGGTGGAAAAGATGAGCAAATCAAAAAAGAACGTCATCAACCCCGACGAGATTTTGCAGGAATACGGGGCCGACGCTTTCCGCGCTTACGAAATGTTCATGGGCCCCTTTGAAGCCGGCAAACCGTGGGACATGCGCGGGATAGAGGGCGTGTCGCGCTTTTTAAAACGCATTTACACCTGGGCGGACGGGCTTAAAATCACCGATATAAAACTGCCCAAAGAAATTGAAATTTTAAAGCATAAAACCGTCAAAAAAGTCAGCGGCGATATAGAAGCCTTCGGCTTTAACACAGCCATATCCGCGCTTATGATATTTTTTAACGAGCTTGTAAAACATACTGAGGTTGACGCGGAGACTTTTGCGGTTTTTCTTAAGCTGCTGCACCCCTTCGCGCCGCATATTACCGACGAGCTTTGGCAGAACGCGGGCAATAAAACATTCCTGCTCAAAGAGCGATGGCCTGCTGCGGACGACGCGCTTTTGGAGGAGGAAGAAATTGAAATCGGCGTACAAATCAACGGCAAAATTAAGGAGCGCGTAAAGCTGCCCTCCGCCGCGACCAAAGAGCAATACGAATCCGCCGCGCTGAACGCGCCGAAAATAAAACAGCTGCTTGAGGGCCGGACAGTCGTCAAAATAATAGTAGTCGCGGGCAAGATGGTAAGTATAGTCGCCAGGCCGGAGTAGAAAAATTTAATGCCATTGCACAGGACGCGTTTAACCCTTGCGTCCTGTGTTTTTATTTGCCATACCGCTTTATCTTTTTGTCATATTGCGCAAAGCCGCAGAATCCAGTTTTTGGATTTTGCGGCGACATTGTTTCGGATTGCTTCGGGCCGATCGGCCATTATCTCCCGATAATGACGGCAAACGAACAAAACTCCGCACTGGCGCAATATAATCTTGGCGCTATGTCTTGACTTGGATATGGCGTGCCTGAGGATTTAAACAAAGCTTATTACTGGATGTCAAAAGCTGTAGAACAGAAGCTCGGCAATACTCAATATTTGCAAAACAGAAGAGAAAATAGAATAATTACTATTATCCACCCGCTAGATGTTCCTTTGGCGGCAGTCATTTTTACTGGTGTAATAACGACGAGATACCCTCCCAACAGAACGAGGGTATGACAAAGGAGAGACGCTCAGGTATGACAAAGAAAAAAGGTTGTCATTATATCGGAGGCCGGCCCTTTGTCATTCCCTCGGGGTTTTTGGGAGGGAATCTCAAACCAAATAAATACAAAAAAACAATCAAAATATGAAAAATTATTTTGTCTACATTATGACTAATAAAAAAGACGGCGTTTTATATACAGGCATAACTAATTCTATTGCGCGCCGAGCGTATGAACATAAAAACGGTTTATGCGAAGGTTTTACGAAAAAGTATAATTTAAAAATTCTTGTATATTATGAAATGTTTAATGATGCGGAAGTAGCAATCAAAAGGGAAAAAGACTTAAAAGGCTGGAGCCGCAACTGGAAAATAAAACTGATAGAAAAAACCAACCCGCAATGGATTGATTTATACGACGAGGCATTGTTTTGAAAAGGCAGATTCCCTCCCAAAAACCCTGAGGGAATGACAGAGTGCGAGAGCTGAGGGAATGACAAAAGAGAGGCTTGACTTTTGGGGAATGATAAAGCGTCAAATTTAAAAGAATTACAACAGACGGATGTTGACGCCATGACGGCGGATATGAATTTGCAGGAATGACGGTTCTTGAATTTTGAGCCATTTGGACGTTCTTTTTTAGAAAACGTTTTTTTGAATGCCGGTAAATGCCGCCTTAATAAAATGATAGAATTATTAAAAACCCGCAAGGAGATTTTATGAAAAAGTTTTTAATCTTTCTGGCTCCGTTATTTTTTATTTGCGGCTGCGCCGCGCTTGACGCGGAGCGCGCCTACTACCGCCCCAACGACCAGATAATGCCGCAGCATATAAAGAAACTGCACGTGCGGCCTTTCATAAACCGCACGAATGTATTCGCGCTGGAGGACAGGCTTACAATAGAAGTCGTTGACGAGTTTTTGCGCAACGGCTCTTACAATATCGCCAACGAAGGCGCGGCCGACGGCGTGCTGGCGGGCGAAATCATACGCTATATCCTTGTGCCGATACAGTACGACAGCCAGCTTGTGCCGACCGTCTATCGCATGGAAGCCCTGCTTAACGTTAAACTTTTGGATAAGCAGACGCAAACCACCGTCTGGCAGGAGCCGGCTTTGCTTCAGGTTTACACTTATTCCGCCTCAACGCTGCCCGGCGGCGTAACGGAAGAAGCTGCGCGCGAGCAGATGTGGAAAAACTTTGCCAAGATGATAGTAAAGCGCACGGTTGAGGGTTTCGGCTCCGTCACCAGCGAGACGCGCCAGCGCGCCCAAATCAACCCCGAGCAGACGACGATTACCAAATAAATAATATGCCCAAGCTGACTGTAGCGAAACTCGCGGCGGAAATTAAGGCAGGCAATATCGCGCCGGTTTATTATTTCACGGGCGACGACGTTTACCGCAAACTGGAATTTGCAAATCGTATACGGGCCGCCCTTGTGCCGGACGAGTTTAATTTTATGCGCGAGGACGGCTCCGGCGATATTGCCGGTTTGCTGACGGCGGCAAACACGGCGCCGGTTTTCAGCGCGCGGCGCGTGATAGTTCTTAACAATGCCGATAAAATCCGCAAAAACACAAACGCGGCCGCCGCGCTGGCGCGGTACCTGGCCGAACCGCTGGAAAGCACGTGCCTCTTAGTGCTGCACAATGATTCTAAAAAATCTAAAAAAGACAAAACTTTTGAAGACGCGCTGGCGGATATTGCCGTCGCGGCGGATTTCGCGCCGCTTGAAGGCGCGCAGCTTTTTGCCTGGCTGCGTGATAAATTTAAAGAGCGCGGCCTGAATGCGGACGCCGCCGCGCTTGAAATGCTTGAAGAAACCGCCGGCGGGGATTTAACCGCGCTCAGCGCCGAGATTGAGAAACTTTCGCTTTACCTTGCCGACAGAGAAGATAAAACGGTCGGGGACGCGGACGTGCTGGCTTCAATCGGTTTCGGCAAAGAGGAAAATCCTTTCGCGCTCAGCAACGCGGTTATGAACTGCGACAGGGCGCAAAGCCTCAAACTCGCCGGCGTTCTGCTTGCCGCGGGGGAGGAGCCGGTTTCCGTTCTTAACAAAATAAGCGCGTGCGCGGTGAAAATG
>JAIRLH010000166.1 GCA_031259485.1 Elusimicrobiota bacterium | reverse complement strand
CGTAATTTATCGCCCCACACCTTGCGCGCCTACGACGCGGACTTGCGGGAGTTTCTGGCCTTTATGTCGCTTCGGAACTTTACCGCGGTTAAAGATTTTAATATGCACAATATCCGCGCGTATCTGGCCTACGAGAGCCGGAAGGAAATTGCCAGAAACAGTATGCTTCGCAAAATAAGCGCGTTGCGCAGCTTCGCCAAATATTTGAGCAACCGCGGCATTATCGCGGCAAACCCTTTCAAGCTGTTCGCCGCGCCGCGCCGTGAGCGGTTGCTGCCCAAATTCCTAACGGAGGCTGAGGCCTCTAAACTGATGGAAGCCGAGGCAAGCCCGCGCTTTGCCGCGCGCAACAAAGCGTTGCTGGAGTTGCTTTATTCCAGCGGTCTGCGCCGCAGCGAGATTACGGGCCTTAACGCGGGCGACGTCGATTTTACCGAAGGCTGCGTAAAAGTTTTGGGCAAAGGCGGCAGAGAGCGCGTTGTGCCCGTCACCGATATCGCGCTTGAAGCCTTGAGCAACTATCTTTCAACGCGCCCCGCCGTAAACGCGCCCGCGCCGCTTTTCCTGGGTTCGCGCGGCGGGCGTCTCAGCGGCGAGGGCTTGGCGCAACTTATAAAAAAAAGCGCGATAAAAAGCAATTTAGCGCGCAAAATAACGCCGCACAGCCTGCGCCATTCTTTTGCGACGCACCTTTTAAACAATGGTTGCGACCTTAAAACTCTGCAGGAAATGCTGGGCCACAAAAGCCTGGGCGCCACGCAGGTTTATACGCATGTATCATTAGACAGGCTCAAAAAAGTTTACGATGACGCGCATCCCAAAAGCTCAAACGGAGGTAGCAAATGAGGGCGATAGGCATAGACATCGGCGGCAGTTCCGTAAAATTTACCGCGGTTGACGCAAATGATAAAATACTCAAACATTTTGCGATACCGACCGATACAACCCAAAGCGCGGCCGCTTTTGCGGCGCAGCTGGCCGTTGCCGTCAATATGCTTAAGGCGGGTTTTAAGGACAAAAATATCGCGCTTGGCGTTGGCTTGCCCGGCGATACCGACCATCAAAAAGGCATACTTCGCTGGGCTCCCAATATTCCGTGGCGTAATTTTAAAATAAAAGCTCTGCTGGAGATGACCACCGGCTGCCGCTGCTTCGTAAGCAATGACGCCAATATGGCCGCCTGGGGCGTTCACGCTAAAGAACTTAAATATAAGTACCAAAATATCATCGTGATAACCCTGGGCACGGGCGTGGGCGGAGGCCTTGTTATTGACGGCAAATTGTATAACGGTGCCATGGGCGCGGCCGGCGAAATCGGACATACTAAAATTGACTTCAGTCCGCGCGCTCCGCTTTGCGGCTGCGGCAACCGAGGTTGTCTGGAGGCTTATTGCGGCGCCGCCGGCATACGCCGCGCGGCTTTGAGGGCAGCGCGCAAAGAACCGCGGTCCGCACTGGCCGGATTGATAAAAAAAGAAGGGTTTTCCGTCAAGATACTTTCCGCCGCCGCGCGCGCTGGCGATAAAACCGCGCTGGCCCTGTGGCATGATGTGGGCGTAAATCTCGGCCGCGGGCTGGCAAATATGATACTGATGCTTAACCCGCAGGCTGTAGTTTTGGCGGGCGGCGTTTCGCGCGGGGCAGAATATTTTCAGGGCGCGATTAAAAAAGTTTTTTCGGCGCAGTCCGTAAAAACGCCGTTTGAAAACGTTAATCTGCTGATTTCGCGCGAAGAAGATATTGGCGCGGCCGGAGCCGCCTTATACGCGGCAGCCAAAGCTGATGAAAAATAAACTTTTGCTTACTGCGCTATTTTTGCCACTCTGCGCGGGTGTTTGGGCGCAGGGTATGGCGCTGCCCGCGCCGACTAAAGACGAGTTTATATATTTTACCGCCGACGAAGTTGTTTACGACCAGCAAGATTCCGTCGCGCAGCTAAAAGGCAATGCGGAAGTCCTGATTGAAGACGGCGGCGCAAAAAAAGTAATAAAAAGCGACGATATACAAATCTACGCGCGCGACCAGATTTTAATCTCCCCGGGCCGCACGACCATTGAGGACGAAACCGGAATTTTTACAGCGCAGGGCATACATTTTGACCTTGCCTCGCGCCGACTGATAATGCGTCAGACTTCGGCTGATTATACGCCGATAAGAGTGCTTTCGTCCGAAAGCGTTGGATTTAAGCCGCCGGCTTATATCCTGCGCAAGGCCACGTTAACATGCTGCAGCAGGGAAAAGCCGCACTATGTCATTTACGCGGGCAAAGCCGACATAAAACCAGGGGAACGCATTTACGCCGTTAATGCCGTATTAAAAATCGGCAAAGTGCCGGTGCTGTGGCTGCCTTTTATTTACCGCTCGCTGCGCAGCGACAGGCTTTTTACAACCTATCTTGATTTTGACCAGAGCGGCAACACGGGCTTCGGCTTCCTGACTTCGACGGTTTATTCAAAAAATAATTTCCGCGCGGCGGCCAATATTGATTATTACACCAAATCAGGCCTGGGCTACGGGGCGGAGGCCGCGTACGACGACCCGCAAAAATTCCGCGGCGCGCTGCAGGCCTATACCATACGCGATAATAATAAGGACGAGCAACGCTGGGGCGTCAACGGCGGCTACTGGTGGCAGGCGCATGATTCGTCGGACAGCCTTAACAAAAACGGCGGAGCGATATATTTCAGCCAGACCGAGGCGCGAAGCGTTTCGGACAGGGATTTTAACGACGATTTTTTCCGCGCGAATCCGTATGCCGTCTCCCCCGATATCGTGGTGAAAACCGCGCTTGCGCGCCAAAGCAGAACAAGCACTTTGCGCGCGTCTTACAGCAGCCGCAGAAAATTAAATAAAGACGGCTCCTATTCAAACGCGGAGGAAATTTTACCCAAGCTGGAGTGGGTTTTTAATCCTTTTGCCGTCAAAGAACTCGGCGGAATCGTAAATAATCTTTCTTTTTCCTTAAACAACGCGCGTAAAAACGAAGACGATTTTGTGCAGTACATGCAGGGCAAATGGGTTATTAGCAGGGATTTCAAGCCGCACCGCAATTTCACGCTTACTCCGTCGGCATGGCACGAGCAGCAGGCAATACTGAAAGACCCGACAAATAATAAAGAGGATAAATTTGTCGCTCGCTACGGCGGGCAGCTCAACTGGCGCTCCGCGCTGATTACGGGGCTTTTGGACGTCGGCTACCGGTATGAAAAGCGCACGACAAGCGGATCTCTTACCACCGGCACAGACGCTTTTGACAGCGGCGAGGAAAGCAATTCAATCTATGTGCAGAATTATTATATCCCGGCGCGGGATTTTTATTTTAAGACTGCAAGCGGCTATAATTTGCGCAATTCTTCGCAGTCTTGGGATATCACGCGCAGGGTGGAGCCCATTGTAGCCGAGGCCGGCTATTACAGCTCGGTTAGCGGCACAAACTTCTTCCTGCAGAATGTTTACGACGCGCACGCCGGCAACCAGGCCTTTGTGCTCAATACCACTTTCAAGAGTTTTGACGGCAGCTACGCAAACTTCGGCGCGGCAAATTACAGCACGGACAGGGATACTTTTTTGTTCACTACAAAATTTCTCGTCGCGCCAAAAAACTGGACTTGGCGCGCCGACATGGGGCTGGATTTAAGCGTCTCAGACAGCGTTTTGCACGCTTATTCCAAACATATAAGAATTACGAAGGACTTTCATGACTTTTCCGTAATGGCCGGAGTGCGGGACAGAAATCAAAACCTATCCTTCACGCTGCGCGTAAATATAATCTGCGGCGGGGCGCAGGGGCAGCCTGCGGCGTCGCGGCGCATTGATAACTACTGGTATCCGTGGCGCGCCGAAGGCCTTGCGCGGGATAATTTTTAGAGGAGGCGGGCCGTATATGAAATCTTCCAAAGCCAAAAAAACGCCTTACGGCGCGATAGAAGTTATCTGCGGGTGCATGTTTTCCGGCAAGAGCACCGAGCTTATAAGACGCATAGAGGTAAGCCGCGCCGCGGGGCAGAAGGTGCAGGTTTTCAACTCCACGCTGGATAAGCGCTATGCCAAAAAAGGCATCTGCACGCACAGCCTGATAATGATGGACGCCGTGCACGTGGAACGCGCGGAGGAAATCCCCGCGCTGGTTGACAGGGACACCGTTGTCGTCGCGCTGGACGAAGTCAATTTTTTTACCAACGAAATCGTAAATGTTGCGCAGGGGATTGCCAAACGCGGTCTGCGCGTGATTTGCTGCGGGCTGGATTTGGATTACCGCGGCGTGCCTTTTGAAAGCACCGCGCGTCTATTGGCCGTGGCCGACACTGTGGATAAGCTTTCCGCGCGCTGCACGCGGTGCGGCAAACCCGCGCGGCGCACCAACAGGCTGGTCAAGGTAAAATCCAGAATATACGTAGGCGGCGCGCACGATTACGACGCCCGCTGCGTCGACTGCTTTAAGCCAAAATAAAAATCTGGCTCCGCTCTATTTAATTCTCCCCTAATAGGATATCGTTCTGCAAATGGACATGGTAAAATATTCTAGTGAGATTTCCAAAAAGACGTCTGTTTAAAAATAAATTTATTAAAAACTTTTAATTACCGCTTCCTGAGCCATTAGACCTAATGGGTAATAGGGCTTTTGACCTATTTACAATTTGAATTTTGGTTTTATAGAATGAAACTATAGCCCTATAAAACTATAAATTTAAAGATAAATAACTTTATGCCTAACTTTATGAATACATCAGGGAAATGCTTATTACTAGGCAAACAGTTTAAAACGTGCGCAATGCATGTAATGAATAAAAAATTTATTTTTTGTTCCCTTTCTTTTATATATACCAAAATAATACCTGTTTTTTTAGCAGGTATTATTTTTTTTGAAGCGACAGCCCCCGCATATGCGCAATCTAAAACAGCTATACCAAATACAATGGCGCAAGCAGCGGGTAGCTGGCAGAACAAGGGAAGCAATGCTTTATGGGGATTAGGAAAAGATAGGCTTGCGCCTGGGGGAGATAGTGGGAAGCCTAGCAATTATGTAGAGTACGACCCAAAGCTTGGGGAGGATCTTGAGTTTGCGATTGAGTTTGCGCGGATAGAGGGCGAGGTTTTGGCTCTTAAGAGTAAGGGCTGGATAATGGGGTATAAGGAGTACCGTGAGGTTGCACTGTCTGAGTATGGCAGAAGCGGACTTTTGGGCGACGTTTCGGAGGAAGAGAAAGAAGGCGTGCTTGCAATGGATTACGGGTTGTACGTAGCTGCGGCGTATGAGGAAGACAATCTTGTAACGCGGGCGTATAACGATATAAAGACGGCTTATTCCTCCTATCACTGGAACACGGCCAACTCTGTGGAAAGGAAGTTATATGCGCAAGCGCAAAAGGGTGAGGAGGCAGAGGTTTGTATAGAAGAAGGTCGCAAATGTTATGCGCAGTACATAGTGGCCCGCGCATTGACGCGGTATCACTTGGAAGAAGGAGTGGCTGGCTACAAGCCTACGAGGTTGAAAGAGTGGGATGTAGATAATATGATAGGTGCGCCGCGCAGCTATGCCTACTCTAAAAATCCTGGACATTTAGCTTCTATAAACTGGCTGGCGCAGACTTACGGGGTACAGGAGCGGGATCGCGCTTTTGCTATAAAATACATAAATCCTGTATTGGAAAAAGCGGACGAGCAGTGCGATGTTTCGCTGCACCGCTCGGACATTTTTGGCGCAAGTATAGC
>JAIRLH010000149.1 GCA_031259485.1 Elusimicrobiota bacterium | reverse complement strand
AGGTAGCCGCGATGTCTTCGGGTATTTCCACGGCGAATTCTTTATGCGGCGGCGCGGGGCTCAGCAAATCCAAAAATTTGGCGCACAGCGGGACGGTTGACCCCTGCAGCAGCAATGATATTATGGTAATGCAGAATACCACGTTAAAAATCATGTCCGCGCCGGGCACATTTGCGATATGAGGCAAAATGGCAAAAATAATCGGCACCGCGCCGCGCAGCCCCACCCATGATATAAAAATCTTACCTTTGGTTGACATCTTCTTAAAAGGCGCAAGGCATAAAAATACGCTCAGCGGACGGGCGGCAAACATCATAAATAAAGCTATCGCAAACGATATGAGGCTTACGCCAAGCAGTTCTTTCGCGTTTACCAAAAGGCCGAGGGTAAGGAACATAATTATCTGCATCAGCCAGGCCACGCCGTCAAAGAAAGTTTTTATGCTCTTTTTATAGGCCAGCGTTTTATTGCCTATCACCAGCCCCGCGATATAAACCGCGAGGAAGCCGTTTCCGTGCATAACGTCGGTAAAAGCATATATAAACACGGCAAAAGCCAAAATCAATATGGAATACAGCGCGCCGTAATCCAGCTGTATGCGGTTGATTGCGTGTACCGCCAGATTCCCAAGTATAAAGCCGAAAATCGCCCCCAGCACAAACTGCAGCACCAGCATCCATATCATCGCGCCGACGCTGAGATTAATTGAAAGAACATATTGTATCAGCACGGCGGTAAGCATGAAAGCCACGGGGTCGTTGCTGCCGCTTTCAAATTCAAGCAAGGGGCGCAGCAGCGGTTTCAAATGCAGATTTTTTGAACGCAGTATGGAAAATACGGAAGCCGAATCCGTTGACGACATCACCGCCGCCAGCAGCATGCACACGCCCATGGGGAGCGCGGACGTATGGAACAGCGAAAGCAGGAAATAAATGAACACGCCCGTTATCAGCATGGTAAGCACCACGCCGGCAGTGGATAAAATAAAGCCCTCAACGGCTATGGGGCGGATTTCCTCTGCGTCAGTATCCATTCCGCCGGAAAACAGTATAACCACCAGCGCAAAAGTGCCGATAAACTGCGCCGAAACATAATTGGAAAACTGCAGTCCGAGCCCGTCGCTGCCGAAGCCCATGCCCACAAACAGGAACAACAAAAGGGCCGGTACGCCGAAGCGGTAGCCCATGCTGCCCGCCAGGATGCTGGCAAAGAGCAGTATTGAGCCGATAAGCAAAAAATTCTGCGCGGTAAAAACCATTGTTTATCCTCCCTTTTTTGGGGATTGTGCCGCCGCAATTACGGAGTTATGGCGGAAAGTTATGTATCTTGCCGTCTCGTAAAGGCCGTCGGCCAATGCCTTCATGCGCTCGCACTGGCGCGGCAGCTGCGGGCAGTAATCGGTCTGCGCGTCCACGCCCGTATATTTAAACATGCCCTGCCGGCCGGGCCACTGCGTATAATAAAACCCGCCCTGCACGAAGCCGTACCTCAAAGGAGCCTTGCCGGAAGAAAGGATAAAAGCACCCTCCTCCAGACTCTCGTCAAAAATATTGCGGCCTATGGCCGTGTCGTTGTAGGCCACGCCAAGCAGGCCGGCCATTGTCGCAGTTATATCCGCCTGGCTGGCGGCCCTGTCGCTCACGCCCTGTATTACGCCCGGGCCGATGATGAGAAGCGGGACATTATTTTCTTCCAGCGATAAGTCCATAAGAGCTTTGGGCGAGTTTTTGGATTGCTTCGCGTGCAGCCCGTGGTCGCCGTAGATGAAGAAAACGGTATTTTTGTAAAAATCCTCGTTTTCTATAAGACGGAAGAATTCCCCTATCGCGTAATCCTGAAAACGCATGGAATTATACTCCGCCGCGCCGGAAAAGCCGTAAGGCTGCAAAGCCGCGTCGTCAATATTTTCAAGTTCAAACGAACCGCGGTCTTTGGGTATGGTATAAGGCCTGTGATAACCCGCCGTCTGTAAAAAGGCAAAAAACGGCTTTTGCGTTTTTTTGAGCTTCGCCGCCGCATAGCGCAGCATGTCCAGATCGGAAACGCCCCAAACGTCCGTACGCGCCATGCCTTTATAGCCGCCTTCCTCAATGATTTCAAGGCCTTCTATATTATTTTGCAGCAGGCCGCGCACATTGCCCCAGTTCGCGCTGCCGCCGATAAAATAGAATTTTTTATAGCCCTGCAAATCATTTATCAGAGTATGCTGTCGCACTATATGCGGGTTGCGCGAAGCCGTCTCATTGGCGGAGGTGTCGGGCAAGCCCGTTATGGAAGTGAAAACTCCGCGCGCGGTACCCGTTGTGGGCGTGAAGAAATTTTTAAACAGCAGCCCGCGATTTGCAAGCGCGGAGAGCTGCGGCGTAGGGTCAATTTCCGGAGCGTTGAAAGACGTCTTGTCATAAGCCAGCGATTCCGTAAGAATTACGACGATATTATAATTTTTAACCCCGCCTTTTGCCGCCGGTATCTCGCGCGTGAAGTTAAGGTTTTGTTTATCCTTATTTTTTACGCCGAGGTAATCTGCGACGACATCATAATACCCGCGCGTTTTTTCCGCGTCAAAACCCGCGCCTTTTTTGGCGAATCCGTAAGTGTCAAAAAGATTTTGCGCGGGATTTAAAGCCAGCGAAGAGACAAAAATATTGGGATTAAAATAAGCGTTGCTCCAGCGCAGCGGATACTGCGAAAATCTGCCGTGCACAAAAGCCGCCGCTATAAGCAGCGCGGGCAATGCGTACCAGTAATTTTTTTTAGGTTCGTCTTTGGCAAAAACCCGGGACAGAAATTTGAGCATCAGCCAAAAATAAAACGCGGCGGCGGCAAGCAGCAGCGCGGCGCATTTGGCGACAGGGTAAGTCTGCAGCAGCATTTCAAGCGACGTCCCCCCCTCCGCGCCCAGCGCGAATATATAGGCGTTAAGCCTCTCCCCCAGATATGCGTAATAGCCAAAATCCACCATATAGAGCAAAATAAAAACGCCGAAGGCGAAAGCATAAAGCGCGGCAAAAGTTTTCTTGTACCATTTTTTGTACGGCAGCAAAAATAGAATGCCGACAGGCAGCGCGTAAAGAAAAGCGGTGCGCAAATCAAACCGCGCGCCGACGGCAAAAGCGCGGCTGATGAGGTTTGACGCTATTGCCTCCGCCGGTTTGTTGGCTATATAAAAAATAAAGCGCAGAATGCTGAAAACCGCGGCATTGGCCAAAGCAAAAAAAATGAAAGCGCAAAATCTGCGTGAAATTTTGAAATTTCTCATGTATATATTTTAACATTTATTAAAGGAATGTCGTGGTT
>JAIRLH010000058.1 GCA_031259485.1 Elusimicrobiota bacterium | reverse complement strand
TGCTTGTATCGCATGTCCTTGTCTGCGTTCCGCATCTGCCGCATACACCGCTGCTCTCTCCAACACATTCGAATGTCTTACAACAACTCCCATCTTCCTGATATTGTATTGCGGTGTCTCTTCCATATCCGCTTGGACACGTATCTTGGCACTCTGTCTTACACGCTCCGCCTACTTCTGTCTTTCCTTCCTGGCATCTATTACATTGATTATTGTAAAAATATGGCTTTTCCTCAGGACATTCACAGATACTTGTCCATTGTCCGTTTTCATCGCATGTCTGTATCTGTCCACCAACGCACCCGTCATCTGTCGTATCCCCATACATGCAATCGCCTAATGCCTCACATTTGTTATTTCTCCATATCGGCTTATCCGCAGGACATTTACACTCACATCTATTATCCCTTGCCTGTCCTACAGGACATGTTTCAGCCGGACATGCGCATGTACAATTTTCTTCGTTCAGCGTCCCTGCTATACAGCTATTTGGACATACACACTTGTTACTTGCTTCATCGTATATCTTTGTGCTCCCGCATTCTACTCTACCTGTCTCTTTACACCCGGGCAGGGTCGGATTTATTATGCATGGATTATTTGCTTCATTTCCTTCTCCTTCTCTCATCCCTACCAATTCACATCCCACGCTCTCTCTTGTTGGTATCAGGTTCTGTAAATTATCACACCCTTTTCCGATACATCCCGTCTCATTTGTCTCATAGTTCCTGTATATCTGATATTTATCCTCTTCTCTCTTTGCTATTATACATCCGTCTTTCATCTCATACTCAAAATACCCCACCTTTGCATAATTATCTCCCACTAACCCTTTAACCGGCGCAGAGAGTTCATTAAACGTCTTTGCATACTCTTCATTGCTCAACATATACGCTTCCTGCTTTGCTGACGCAAGCGATAATACCTTCAATGCGTCGCTTGCTCTGGAACGTTTTATTGCTTTTACATACACCGGAGTCGCTACGGCTCCAAGCACAGCTATTACTATCAACACTACCAATAACTCCGTAAGCGTAAATCCACGGAGGGAAACTTTTCTGATTTGTCTACACTGTTGCGATACTTTGTTTGTCATATCCGGCTCCTCATTACTGGTTAGCTTTTTACTCAAATAGACTGACTAAAGACAATGTTATACAATTATTTCTCTCTTGTCAAGAATTTTTGGACAGATATAACTTGTTAGATTTTTGAAAACTGAAGCACTACGCGCAGAGTCTTTAAATAATTTTATTCCAACATGTCAGTCCGCTATTAAGTACGGAATTTTATATTATCTGAAATGAATGGCTATAACAATGGCGGACTATAAAACGCGCGATTACAAAAAGCCTTCAATCCCGCATCTGCAAAATACGCACTTTCAGAATATACCACGATTTTTTGATATGGTCGCGCAGTTTGTCAACAAAACCGCGCGGGCGCAGGGGCGCGCCGTTCTGGGAAGCGTCGGATTTTTTTGTTTCAAGCTCGGGCGCGATATTATTTTCGTACATAAGCTGCATGAGATAATTTGAAGGTATTGCGAAATTCAAATTCTGGTTATCGCTGCCGCGCAGACTGGAAAGCGCCACCCCTATCACATACCCGCCCGCGTTAAATACGGGGCTGCCGCTGCTGCTGGGCGATATGGGCGCGCTTATCTGCTGCCACACAATTGCCTTGCGCACTTGGCGCAGCTGCGATATAAGGCCGTTGGTTATTGTATTCTGCAGCCGGCGCGGGTTGCCAATGACGGTAATTTCTTCACCGGCGCGTACATAGTCGGAATTTTTAAACATCACATGCGGCAGATTTTTTGCGCTTATTTTGAGCAAAGCAAGGTCAATTTCTTTATTGGGCGTGACGTCAAGTATCGTTGCTTCGTCGGATATTGCGCCGTTTTTGAATGTCAGGTTTACAAAAACCGCATTTTCCACCACATGGCCGGCGGTGGCTATTATGCCGTCGGGATGCACTATAAATCCCGTCCCACTGTGGGTAGAGCCGTCCTTTCTGGCCACATTGACGGAGACAATAGTATCCCCGAATTCTTCCGCTATCTGCGTATGCGTCTTCGCTGCGAAAGAGAGGCACGGTAAAAACAGCAATATTGCGGCAAACGTTCTTTTCATAAACCACATACCCGAAACAAAACCTTCCGTAAATCTAAAAGAGCCGAGGATGGGATTTGAACCCACAACCTACGGTTTACAAAACCGTTGCTCAACCGTTGAGCTACCTCGGCGTCTTTATGTCTTTATTGCGCAGGGGCCGTAAGCCCCCTGTAAAAACCGCAGAAAAATTATATCAATTTTGCGCTTGTCTGTTAAGCCTCCTGCAGGCTGTTTTCCCCGTTTAGCAAGGGGGGACTTTATTAAATCCCTCCCTCACGCAGAAACCGCGCGGGTACCCCCTTTACAAAAGCGAGAAATAAGCGCGTTTAAATCCTAAGGCCGGCGGCGTATTGCGAGATTCTAGAATTTATTTCTTTTTTGCTTAGGCCCGCCAGCCTTGTTATGCTGAAACTTTCTATCGCAAAAGAAGCCATTACGGTGCCCGCCGCCACGCCGCGTTTGAGATTTTTTATGTCTGCCCAGTTCCTGACGCCGGCGAGAAAGCCGACGAACCCGCCGCCGAAGCTGTCCCCCGCGCCGGTGGTGTCAAGCGGCTCTTCCACCAGAAAAGGCGGCATCTGGCAAAGTTCGGTTTTGGTAACAAGCATTGAGCCGTTGGGGCCAAGCTTTATTATCACTATGCGCGGACCGTATTTAAGCGCGGCGCGGCCGGCTTTTATGAGATTGTAATTTCCCGTAAGCTGGCGGACTTCCGCTTCGTTTACAAAAAGAACGTCAACCCGCTTAATTAATTTCATTAGTTCCGCGCGGTTGCGCTCTATCCACAGGTTCATGGTATCGCAGGCAACCAGGCGTGGCCGCGGCGAAAGCTGGTCCAGTACGGCCGTCTGCAGCGCCGGCGATATATTGGCCAAAAAAACTGCATCCGCCCGCCTGTCCCGCGCCTTAAGCACCGGCATAAAATTTTCAAATACATTTAAATGTGTCGCAAGCGTTCTTGCTGTTTTAAAATCCTTATCATAACTCGCAGCCCACGTAAAAGTGCGGCCTTTTTTGACTTCAAGCGCGCTTAAATCAACGCCGCGTTTTTTGAAAGGCGCGATGTGCTTGGCGCAAAAATCCGTCCCAACGACCGCGACAGGCTTGGGCAAAGCAAAATAGCTTGCCGCTATGCCGGCGTAGGACGCCGAGCCGCCTATCACGCCTTTTGCGCGCGCGCGCTGCGTTTTAATATCGTCAAAAGCGATTGAGCCCGCTATCAGCAACTTTGCCTTTGCCATGGATATTTTAAATCTTATCCTGATGTTTAAGCTCTACTCTTTCCTGCGCGTTGAACTGGCGCGTAAAACTGTCCGCCAGCGACTGAGCTTTTATCTGCGTAAGCACGATTGCGGTAGCTTCGCTGTCAGGCTTGGGTAGGGTTTGCCGTTTTGTGCCTTTTTTTGGTTTGGACTCCTCTGTTTTAGGGAGCATAAATTCCGTCTCCTGCGGCGTTATTTTGGCGGAAAGTATCAACGCGTTCTGGAACTTGTTTGCCATCTTTTGCTTAAGCAGCGCCGCTTCATACTGCTCAGGATTCATGCCCAGCTGGTTGCGCACAACCCACACATAGGCTTTTTTGTTGAAAAGGCCGTTGTCGGAGAAGGTGTTTTTTATGTCGTAAGCAATTTCCAAGTCCGGCACGCCGATGCCGTATTTTCGCGCTGATTGCGCAAGGCTTTCTTCGGTAATCATGGCCTGTAAAACTTCCTGTTTTAATTTTTTTGCGGCATCATCGGCGGCGGTTTCTTCCTCTGTGTCCGAGGGGCCGGCCTCGCGCTGCCGGCGTTCTGCCGCGCGGTAGGCGCTCTCAAAATGTTTAAACTTTATTTTGGCATCGCCCACATAGGCTATGGCGGTGTTCGGGCCATATTCGTCCATAAAGACATTCGCGCCCACAAAGCCAAGACTGCCTATGAAGAAAAGCACCGTCAGTATCAGCAGAATATTTTTGTATTTTATCATGAAAGAAACCATTTATCTATTCCTCCGCTTTCTTTGTTTTGCCTGTTTTGGGAACGTCATCGCTTATAGGCTCCTCAAGCGCGGCGGCTTCGTCATCGCCTTCGCTCACGACGGTTATGGTGGCGTTTACTTTTGCGCCGCCTTCTATCAGAATGCTTTTTGAGCGGATATTGCCTTTTATTTTCGCGTCGGCAAGTATTTCCACATTGTCGGCCACTATATTGCCGCTCATTGAGCCTATTATCACCACGCCGTGAGCGGCGATATCGCCTTTGATTATGCCGGTTTTGCTGACAGTCACGTATTTGGCGTTATCCACATTGCCTTCAAGCCTGCCGTCAATGCGCAGGGAACCCTGCAAATCCAAAGTACCTTGGAACTGGCACTCCTCGCTGATTACCGAAACGTGTTCGCCGTTTTTAGAGTCTTTGTTTAAAAAAGCCATATTTTACAGTCCTCCCGAATTATTTAAAATAAGCGCGCGGATTTACGGGCACGCCGTCTTTCCAGACTTCATAATGCACATGCACGCCGGTGGAGCGGCCAGTAGTGCCCATGCTGGCTATAACCTGGCCTCGTTTTACGCTGTCGCCTTTCTTTACCCTGATGTCCGCCAGATGGCCGTACAATGTGGAATAGCCGAACCCGTGGTCTATAAGCACCGCCTGGCCGTAGCCCGTCGCCCAGCCGGTCTGGCGCACGACTCCGTCCGCCGTTGCCACTATGCTGGAGTTGGGCTTGCCCGCAAAATCCTGCCCATAGTGATACGAAGCCAGATAAGTGCCAAAAGGCGAAAGCCTGTAGCCGAACCCCGATGTTATCCTTGCGTTGTTCCCCACGGGGCGGATAGACGGCGTGGCGTCATTAATATTGCGCTTGTTTGCGTAATACCACGCGATTTCCTGAAAGCTGGCCAGCCGTTCCTGCAATGCTTCGGAGGTATCGCGAATAGCCTGCGTTATTTCCTTATCGTTAATTTCTTTCGGGCCGGTGGCGGCAAAAAGGTCACGGAAGTTAATTTCACGCTCTTCCCTGCCCTGTTTTATGCCCGCTGGCAGATTAACGTGCGTGCCGCCCGCCATACCGAGCATCTGGCGCATCTGCATATCGGTTTCCCGCGCCATTTTGAGGTATCTGCGCGTACGGTTAAGCTCCTCACCGATGAGGGCCAGTTTGGCCTTCATCAGCTTATTGTCGGCTTTGATTATATTATAATCTATCCCTGCCGCTGCTGCGAAAATCCCGTAAAAAGTCAGCCCCGCCCACGCCGCCAGAAACAAAATCGGCGCCCACGGATAAAAAGCGAATTTTATACCGCGTGAAAATCGCGGCATAAACGTTATTTCCGCCCGCTCAAACAATAAGCGGCGCAGAGGGGAAGGATTGTTTCTCACTTTAATATTTTATCATATTTGGCGTATAGTCCCGCGCGGGGCCGCTAATGAAAATATCAGACACATAAATGGGTTAAAATAAAATCATGGTCGCGCAGTTTTTTTAGAAAAATATTCTGACGATATTTATGTAAAATACTCCAAAACGTGTAATACAATCTCTTTAAAAGAGTATTTGCCTTTTCTACAGGAGTTTAGTATAGAGTAGTTTTTTCAGCCGCTACAAAAAAGTCCAAGCATGTATGGATATCTAATAAAAGTTTTAACTTTTGGGAGAACATATTACATTATTAAATCAGAAGTCGCCCAATAAGAAAGGATTCACGCTAATAGAGTTGCTGGCAGTGGTGCTGATAATCGGCATTCTGGCCGCTATTGCTTTGCCTAAATATTTATTTGTAGTGCAAAGGGCAAAACATAGTGAAGCATTGCAACTTGGCAGAGTAATATTAGCCGCACAAGTAAGCATTATACTTCAATTCGGCCTAATTTTATATTATGTATAATGTGAATATGAAATTCAAAACGGTTTTCTTATGTCAAAAGTGCGGTTACGAGTCGCCCAAATGGCTGGGGCAGTGCCCCGGCTGCAACGGGTGGAATACCCTGGCCGAAGACGTCGTAAAGCAGGAAAGCAAAACCGCCGCAAAGACCAGAAAATCGTTTACTGAATTTACTTCTGAAGCCGCTCCGCTGGGCGCGGCCGCCGTCGTCAGGGAAGAGCGCGTCCCCACCAATATCAAAGAGTTTGACCGCCTGCTTTGCGGCGGGCTTGTCAAAGGCCAGCTTGTTTTGCTAGCGGGCGCGCCTGGCATAGGCAAAAGCACGCTTATGCTGCAGGCCGCGGCAGGCTTAGGCAGGGATAAAAAAGTTTTATATGTATCGGGCGAGGAGAGCATGCCCCAAATCTCCGCGCGCGCGGCCCGTCTTGGCGTAAGCGGCGCGCAGATATTTTTACTTTCCGAAACAAATATAGAGCGGATTATAGAAACCGTTGAAAATATAAAACCCGAAGTGCTGGTAATAGATTCAATACAGACTGTTTACCATCCGGAATTTAACTCCTCCGCCGGTTCGCTGGGCCAGGTGCGCGAGAACGCGGCCGAAATCCTGCGCATGGCAAAACCCAAAGGCCTGATAGTTTTTATTTTAGGGCATATAACGAAAGACGGCGCGCTCGCCGGCCCCAAAGTGCTTGAGCATATGGTGGATACAGTCCTCTATTTTGACACGGAAAAGGATAATCTGCTGCGCATACTGCGGCCGCATAAAAACCGCTTCGGCTCAACGCAGGAGACGGGGCTGTTCAAAATGACCGCATCCGGCCTTGAAGACGTTGAAGACGCGGGGGCCTATTTCTCCCAAACGCCGCGCGGCAAAAAGATGGTCGGCCGCGCTTTCAGCGTCGCGGCCGAGGGCACGCGTCCGATACTGACCGAAGTCCAGGCGCTTGCAAGCCCGACGCATTATCCCTTCCCGCGCCGCATAGCGGCCGGACTGGATTTAAACCGCACCCAAATGCTGCTCGCCGCGCTGGAAAAGCATATCGGACTCAGCCTTGAAAGCAAAGACGTTTACGTAAGCCTTGCCGGCGGCGTTAAAATGAGCGACAGCGCGCTTGACTTGGCTGTCTGCGCGGCGGTAATCAGTTCCGTGCGGGATTTGCCGCTTGAAGGCGGCTGCGTTTTTATGGGCGAAGTCGGCATACTCGGCCAAATCGCGCCGGCCGCTATGACGGACAGGCGCATAGAAGAAGCGCGCCGCCTGGGCATCACAAAAATATATACGCCTGCGCTGAGCGGCAAAGCCGTCCGCAAGGGGCCGGATTTGATTGAATTGGAAGATATTCTGCAGCTCAGCGCGAAACTGAAGTAAACAACCTCCAAAACTTAAAAAAATAGTAGAATATAACCATACCTTTGCGCCGCGCGGAAGACGGCGGGTAAGGGATTTTTATCTTCCGGAGGAATTGTTTTATGCCGCTTTGGATTTTCAGGATTTCAGCCCTTATCGGGATGCCTTTTTTGGTGTATATGTTTGTTTCTAAAGATTATTACAGTATTATGCTGGCCCTGCTTTGCGGGACAATTATAATCGCGGCCGAGCATTTTGTGCACAATCTTAAATTTGTTTCAATAATGATAGCTATTTTCGGCGCTATGTTAGGCTTCATGATATATTTTCTTTGCGATTATGCCGTTTACAAAATGAATGTTTATGATATAAGCGAATATTGGAAAATATATAAAGTCGCCGCCGCGGGCATACTGTGCGTGTTGGGCGCCGCGCTTAGCATCAGCAAAGCCTCCGAACTGGAGGGCATTAATAAAAAAGGCCGCCATATCAAAATCGTTGATATAAGCGCGCTCATAGACGGCCGCATAATTGACCTTTGCGAAACCGGCTTTCTTGAAGGCACCGTAGTGCTGCCTCATTGCATCGTTGACAAGCTTAATATAATGGCTTCCTCCAAGGATCAGCTTGAAAAGGCCAGAGGCCGCCGCGGGCTTGACATAGTGACAAGGCTCAGAGATCTTAAGGATATACGAGTCACGACTACCGCCAAAGACGTTAAAGGCGAAAATCCTGCGGAGCATATAGTAGCGCTGGCGAAGTATTTCGGCGGCTCGGTTGTGACGATAGATTTTAATATAAACAAAACCGCCGTTCTGCACGATGTTCCCGTGCTTAATATAAGCGATTTGACTACCGCGCTGAAACCCGTGGTATTGCCAGGGGAAAGCATGTCCCTGTTCATAATGAAAGAAGGCAAAGAAGCGGATCAGGGCATAGGCTATCTTGACGACGGAACTATGGTGGTTGTTGAAGAAGGCCGAAAGTGGATAGGCAAACGCGCGGAAGTGGCGGTGCATTCAATATTGCAAACTTCGGCAGGCAGAATGATTTTTGCCAAAACCAAGCAACAGGCCGCCGGCGCGCAGCAATAGCGGGGTAAATATGAGTCTTAAGCGCGCATCCGTAATAATAGTAGCTGGCGGCAGCGGCAACAGAATGGGCCGCCCTAAGCAAATGCTGTCCTTAAACGGCAAAGCTGTGTTGGAACGCGCCGTGGAGGCTATGCTTAAGGCGCCTTCAACGGGGGAAATTATTGTAGTGGCAGGCGCGGATATTTTTAAGCGGCTGGCAAAAAAATTTAAGGGTCTTAAGCGCGCTTTACCCGGGGATACGCGGCTGCAATCGGTGCAAAACGGCGTAGCCGCGGCGGACGCGAAGTATAAACTTATAGCCGTGCACGACGGCGCCCGCCCGCTGGTATCGCCGGCCGCGGCGCAGGCCTGCCTTAAGGCAGCGGCCGAAACAAAGGCTGCCGTATTGGCCGTGCCGGTTAAGGATACCGTTAAAGAAGTAAAAGACGGCTTTGTATCCAAAACTTTGGACAGGGCCCGCCTCTGGGCCGCGCAAACGCCGCAGTGTTATGAGGCGGCGACGCTGAGGGCCGCGCTTAAAAAATACGGCGCGCTTAAAAACGCGACGGATGAATCCCAGCTTGTTGAACGACTGGGCGTGAAAGTAGCGGTGGTGCCTTCGGGATATGAAAATATCAAAATTACCACGCCGGAAGATTTAATTATTGCCGGCGCTTTATGCAGAAATTTATGCCGAAAGAAAAGATAACAAAAGCCGGTTTCGGTTTTGACATACACCGCATGGCCAAAGGCCGTAAGCTTATTCTGGGCGGCCTGGAAATAGAGCATAATAAAGGCCTTATCGGACACAGCGACGGGGATTTGGTGCTGCACGCCATATGCGACGCGGCTTTGGGCGCCGCTGCCGCCGGCGAAATAGGAGAGTTTTACCCGCCGACTGATTTATCCATTGCCGGCATATCCAGCGCGGTTATCGCGCGGCGCGTGCTTGAGATGCTTAAGGAAAAGGACGCGGAAATCATGCATATAGACTGTACCATAGTCGCCGAAGAACCCAAAATGCGTCCGCATTACGAAGCTGTCAGGAAGTCTTTGGACGGCATTTTCCAAATCGGGCTTGGTAATATAAGTTTCAAAGCCAAGAGCCACGAAAGTTTGGGTGAGATCGGCCGCGGCGAGGCCATGGCCTGCCACGCAGTTGTAACTATAAAAATATAAATATGGGAGATTAACCCGATGAAATATTCTTTGCTTTTCTGCTTGAGTCTTATTTTAATCTTCGCCGCGTGCGCGGCCGGAAATAAGAATTATAAGCACTACCAGGGGATAGATTACGAACAGTATAATCAGGACAAAAAATATAATGACGCAGTCTTGTCCGGCTTTGACGGCGGCGCGGTTGATCAGGTCAATATGGACGCGCCCTCTTTCAGCATAGATTATGACGCCGTAGGCAACGAGATTATAGAAAGCACCGGCAGCAATTACGGCGAAGCCGCAGTGGTAATGGCGGCGAAGAAGATTTTCCTCTCGCGCGACGCGGGGCAGCAGGATATCGGCCTGTTCCAACAGGCGCTTGACGCGGCTTATAAAACCGTTATTAAGGAATACCGGCCGGCCGGCTTCACTTACGCCATGTCGCCCGCGGGCGCCGTCAACCCGCTTTCAATAATGGACGTGCAGTGCATACTCAGCGAGGGAAGCGCAAATTCCGCCGGCAAAGCTGCGTGCGATTTGTTTTTTGAAGGAATTGCGGAGCAATACCAAAAACTCAAATACTGGACTGATTAAGGGGTGGCAAAATGATACGCTTCTACAATACTCTGTCAAGGAAGAAGGAAGAATTCTCACCGCTTAAACAGGGCGAAGTCGGCATTTACACGTGCGGCCCCACGGTATATAATTATGCCCATATAGGCAACCTGCGCACTTATATTTTTGAGGATTTAATTGTCCGCACACTGCGCAAGGATTACAAAGTTACGCACGTGATGAATATAACCGACGTGGGCCACCTTACGTCCGACTGCGATACGGGCGAAGATAAAATTGAGCTTTCCGCAAAACGCGAAGGCGGCGCCAGCGCGTGGGATTTGGCCAAAAAGTACGAGATAAAGTTTTTTGAAGATATGCATGCCCTTAACTGCGCGCAGCCAAGTTTTACGCCGCGCGCGACGGAGCATATCAAAGATATGATTGAGCTTGTCAAAACGCTGGAGGATAAAGGCTATACCTACAAAACCTCCGACGGCATTTATTTTGACACGGCCAAATTTCCTCGCTACGGCGAGCTGGGGGGCAAAAGCAATATTGAAGGCCTGAAAGCCGGCGCGCGGGTGGAATTCAATGTAGAAAAGCGCAATCCTTCTGATTTTGCCTTGTGGAAATTTTCCCCCAAAGACCGCAAACGCCAGATGGAATGGGAAAGCCCCTGGGGCATAGGCTTCCCCGGGTGGCATATTGAATGCTCGGCGATGTCTATGGCTTATCTCGGCCCGACGCTTGATATACACTGCGGCGGGGTGGACCACATTGCCATACACCACACCAACGAAATTGCGCAGTCAGAGGCGGCCAGCGGCAAACTTTACGCGCGCTTTTGGATACACGGGGAATTTTTGGTGTTGTCGGCGGGCAAGATGTCCAAGTCAACGGGGACTTTCCTTACTTTGGACGCTTTGCGCGAAAGAGGCTATGACCCGCTTGATTACCGTTATTTGTGTCTGGGCGCGCATTACCGCACGCAGCTGGAATTTTCTTTTGAATCTCTGGATTTTGCCGCTTCCACTTTGCGCGGACTGAGGGAGCGCGTGCGCGCGTTAAAAGAGCAATCCGACGGCGTCGTAAAGGATTTGCCCGCGCTGGAAGAAGCTAAAACAAAATTCAAAGCCGATATGGACGATGATATAAATACGCCTAAAGCGCTTTCCGTGCTGTGGGAATTTATAAAAAGCCCGGCCGCCGCGGCCGATAAGCTGGAATTCATTAAATACGCAGACGGGTTTTTGGCTTTATCCCTTATGCGCGACGAAACGGCAAAGGAACTGCCCGTCGGCGCCGCCGAGCTTTTGGACAGGCGCGAAGCCGCGCGCAAAAATAAGGATTTTAAAACTTCCGACCAACTTAGGGACGAG